>QHVP01000356.1:19180-19403 GCA_003222295.1 Acidobacteriota bacterium
GAGTTCGAGAAGGCGGGGCGCGTGCCGGATCCCGCGACGGCGTCCAGCGAGGAGCTCGGCATCATCCTGCGCCTGCTCGCCCGCCTGGCCAAGGAACAGCCCGGCCGTTGGCAGAAGGTCGCTGCCGAGTGCAAGGGCGTGAGCGAGGAGACCACGACGGGCGTGCACCGGCTGTACGAGATGGAGAAGGCGGGCACGCTGCTCTTCCCGGCCATCAACGTCA
>QHVP01000041.1 GCA_003222295.1 Acidobacteriota bacterium
GCCAGGGACAGCGCGCGCACGTCGAGGAGCGGGCGCGCCCACACCGGCGGCCAGCGCAGCACCGCGAGCACGACCAGCCCGACGAGGACGGAGACGCCGGCGCGCGCGAGGGTGGAGGCGGCCCGCCTCATGCTCGCGGGCGCGCGCGTCCCACGAGCCCCCTCACCCGCGCGGGGCGGCGAGCGAACGATAGTGGCGGACCAGGCGTACGGCGACCGTCAGCCACAGCACGATGAGGGCGAGGTTCATCACCGCGAAGCTGCGCGCGCCGGCGGCGAGGTAGGTGGTGCCGAGGAACACGGCCACCCCCGAGAGCAGGTCGCCGCTGCGCACGACGAAGGTGTCCGCGGCCTGCTTGGCCTTGTATTTCTCCTCGCGGCTCGTGGGCAGCCACAGCATCTGCCGCCCCGTGTTCATGATCGAGTAGTCGGTGGCGTTCTCGCAGATCTTGGCCCAGCGCAGGACGGCGACCAGGGGCAGGGCCAGGACGACCCCGCCCACGCCGAGGTACTTGACCAGCCGCGAGGCGATGAAAGCCTGCAGCGCAAGCGCCAGCACGGAGGTCCAGAAGTTGTATCCACCGTAGAAGGCTCCCACGATCGCCTCTTTGGCCTCCGACGTCGGCGCGTTCGCCGCCGTTTCCAGGACCGTGCGTCCCACCAGGTATTCGCCGGTGGTGTTCACGAAGTTCAGGACGAGCAGCAGCGCGGCCAGGAGCTGCAGGTAGGGGTTGCGCAGCAGCAGACTGAACCCGCCCGGACCCGCCAGCGGCTGCTGCGCCTTCGCCGCCTCCGCACGGCGGCCGGACTGCCGGCGGTCGATCAGGCGGTAGAGCGCAAAGTGAACGAGGAGGATGGCGGCGGTGATCTGGAACATCGTGTAGGGCCGGATACCCGCCTTGAAGAGGGGCTCGGTCAGGAGCGCGCCCAGCGGACTGCCGGCGGTGGCACCCACCGCGACGATGGGAAACAGCCGCTCGCCCGTCGGCCGGTCGTAGAGATCGTTCGTGTACGACCAGAACTGCGCGATGGTGGCCAGGCTGAAGATCCCGACCCAGACGTAGAAGAAGAAGCCCAGCATCGGGACCCCGGCGTGAAAGCCCACGTAGAAGGCCTCGATGCACACGATGAAGAAGAAGATCACGCCCATGATCAGGCGCATCCGATTCACACGCGACGAGAACCAGCTGTAGAGCGGGACGAAGCCCATGAGGGTCAAGGCTTGGGCCGCCGCCGCGTAGGACTTCATCTCCGCCCCGCCGCCGACGAGCACCAGCGGCTCGCGCACCACCTTGAAGATGTAGTACCCGACCATCAGCAGGAACAGGTTGAGCATCAGCAGCAGCACCGTCGCCCCCTCGCCCGGGCGCACGTCGCTGAAGATGCGCAGGAACCGGTCGGCGGCGCTGCCCTCATCCGGGAGCGGGGCCGCCAGCACCGCCGCGTCGTCCGTCACGCGGGGCCCGCGATCGCGGCCGCGGGATCCGCCGCGGGTATCGCTTCCGCCTCCGGCTCGCACCCGTACACGCGCGTCAGGCGGTCGCGCGAAGCCAGCGAGCGGTCCAGGATCTCGAGCAGCCAGCGCGCCTGTACGGCCAGATATTCGATTGCCATGGCGAAGTTGTCCTCGAAGACGTCGATGAGGTACTGCATGTTGGCCTGCAGCGCAACCACCGGCGTCTCCGTGATCGCGTCGACCCACCGCGGCACCTCGGCCACGGCGTCCAGGGCGCCCAGCGCGATGCCGGGACCGGCGGCGAAGTCGTGTCCACGCGATGAGGTGCACCGGACGGATCCGCTCACGATCATCGAGCCCCAGCCCGTCGCTTCTCCCTCGTGCCACAGCCGCGTCCCCGCCGGCATCCGAACCTCGGTCAGCCCGCGCGCGAGCTGGCCGAGGGCGCTGATGCTCGCGTTCAGGAACACCGGCGACTTCCGGAGAAGGAAGATGCGCTCGACAAGATCCAGCTCGCGCGGAGGCGTCGGCGGACCTTCGGTCGAGGGCGTCAGGAGGATGACGGAATCCGGGAACCTCACGACGTGCTCGACGATCTGGCGCGAGACCTCGCGCAGGACGTGGTGGAGGATCGCGAACTGCTCGTCGAAGATCTCGAACAGCGTCTCCGCGCTCAGCTCGAGGGCGACGGTGTCCGTCTCCGCCACCGCGCCCAGGCCCCGCGCGTCGCGCGCGAGGACGTGGAAGGGACCCACGGCGAGGCCCGGACCGGCATGCCCGATCACCCGCCCGCGGCTGGTGAGGTGGATCCGGCCCTCCACCGGGAAGTACAGCGCCCCGGGGGCCTCGCCTTCGCGCAACAGCACCGACCCCTTGGGGAAGAAGCGCTCGCCGATCTGGTCCGCGACGAAGGCGAGCTGGGGGCCGCTCAGGGTGCTCACCATGGGCAGCCGCTTGAGCAGCAGCACGCGCTCGACGGGCCCGGAGATCCGCTGCTCGTGGCCGAGGAGGCGGCCCTCATCGAGCATATTCGAGCCTCCCCGGTGCGCTCCGCAAGAGGTTCAACGCCCGCTCCACCACGCGCAGGAGGAACAGGCCGGCCCCGCTCTCCGCGCGCACCGCCTCCAGCCGCGGCCGGAGCGCGGCCAGGCCCAGCTCGCCCACGTGATACACGGCCAGGCAGCGCACGGTCTCGCCGGGCTCCTCGATGAGCCGCGCGAGAAGGTCGTCGTAGCTCATGGTGGTCGCGCGATAGATCGCGCCCGCGCGCGGCAGCCGGGCCCGGTCCGGCACTTCGTCGACGGCGGCGAGGATCGCGTCACGGAGCGGCGGCCGCACCAGGTTCTCCAGCAGCTCGCGGCTGCTGGCGCGGACCTTGGCGCTGGAGCTGCGCAGGCCGCGGTAGATCTTCTCGAAGTCTTCGCCGCGGTACTGGAGGCCGAGCAGGCGGAAGAGGCGCTCGAGGGCATGCGCCTCCTTGTCCCGCAGCAGCGCGACGAGCAGCTCGTAGCCGGGAGTGGCGCGCCGCGTGTCCGCGGCCGCTCCCTCTTCCAGGACCGTCCGCCAGTGGATGAGACGGAACACCGCCTCCAGGGTGCGCTCGGTGCCGGAATGCAGCACGGCGCCGTCGAGGGCCAGCCCGGGATTCTCCGCGGCCTGGCGGCCCAGGCCGCGCAGGATCTTGTAGCGCACCATCCCGTCGCCTTCGAGGACGAGCTGCCGGAGGAGGAGGGGCGCGGCGTCCTCGGCCGGGAAGCGGCTGATGGTGCGGGGCACGTGGCTGCGGACCTCGTGCGGCAGGTGCGGATCGCGCAGGGCCTCGTCGAGGTCGGCCAGCGCCGGCGGTCCGATCGCGACCAGGGCGGCACGCGCGACCGGCCGCAGATGGGTCGAGGCCAGCATGGGAATGAGCGCGGGCACGAACGAGGGCAGGCGCAGGGCGCCCATGGCCGTGGCCGTCTCCGCCTGGACTCCCTCGTCCGGATCCTCGGCCAGGCGCAGGAGCAGCGGCTCGAAGGCGGGCGCGGGGACGTGCTGGGCGCCCATGGCCGCGGCCAGAGCGGAGCGGCTGCTCGACGCCGCGCTCTTCATGAGGTCTTCGACCGCGACTTGCGCGTCGTCGGTCATCCAGCCGCCGGAGAGGAGCCCCATGAGCGCGGTCGCGGAGACGAGCGGATCCGCGTCGGACGCGGCGCGGCGCAGCAGCGATTCGTCGGGCGTGACCGCGGTGCGGGCGCGCAAAGCCTCCGCTCGCACCTCCGCATCCTCGTGGGTGAGGAGGCGATCGGCCACGGACACGAAGTCGGTGCGCTGTGCCGCCGCGAACACCTCCAGCGCGCGCAGGACCACGGCGCGCGAGGGATGGAACAGGACGAGGGCCGGTATCAGGCGGGCGCGCCCGCCCTCGGCCAGCAGCTCCATGGCGCCGATCACCTCGGAGTCGTCGCGGCTGTTGAGGGCGGTGAACAGCGCCTCCAGCGAGCCGAGGTCGAGCGCGGGCAGATCGCCTCGCGGGCGCATCGCGCCTTCGCGCAGCGCGGACCGGAACAGGTCGAGGTAATGGCCCTTGAGGTCGGTGGCCCACGCGATCCACACCACGCTCAGCGCGGCCGCGGCCGCCGCCAGCACGGTGTTGCCGCGGTTCTGCGTGATCTCGGCCAGGATGAGGAGCGAGGCCAGGGCCTGCCCGCCTCTCTGCCCCACCACGTCGATCACCGGCTTGGCCCGCGCGCGCAGGCTGTCCGGCAGGGGCACGAACAACAGTTCCGTGCCCGTCCGATGCAGCGAGTAGCGCAGCGTGCCGTCCGCTCCCTTCAGCAGCAGCGCGGCCAGCAGGCCCCCACCGAGGGCCACGCCCGCCGCACCCAGGAACACGAAAGCGGGCAGGACCCACATCGTGCGGTGCAGGCCCAGCACGCGCAGCAGCCAGCCGGCCAGGACGAGCTGCGCCCCCAGCGCGAGAACGTTGAGGACCATGTAGAAGCCGGCGAAGAACGTGCCGAGATGCGCCGGCGCGACCGTGTGCGCGACCGTGCTCTTGAAGACGTAATCGGCCAGGGTGAGGGCCACCGTGGAGACGAGCACGAGCCCGCCCAGCGCTTTGATGTAGGGGTCGTTCCGGAACAGGCGCACGGTCTGGACGATCGACGAGGCGGCATGGCCGGCGGCGGTGGCCAGGGCCGTTCGCGGCCGGCGGATGCGCATGGCCGGACCGAGCCCGGTCAGGACGAACACGATGGCGGCGGCCAGGATGAGGTGCTTGGTGGGCCAGACCTGCGTCAGGGCGCGGGCGATGGCCGCTCCCGCGATCGCGCCCAGCACCGAGCCCAGCCCCACCACGCTGTAGATGCGCTTGGCCTGGGTCACCGTGTACAGCTCGCCCAGGATGATCCAGAACTGCAGCGCGGCCATCGTGCCCAGGATGCCCGTCCAGACGTAGAGAGCGCGCAGGGCCCATGGGCTGCGGGAGGAATGCAGGGCCCAGAAGACGAAGGTGGCCAGGCCCGACGACACGAGGACGAGGGAGAGCCCGTATCGTCCGCCGATGCGCGGGGCGCGCCACGGGCCCTGGAAGAGCGCGATGGCGACCACGGCCATCACCAGATACACGCCCGGCAGCTCGGAGGGCGGGAGGCGCGCGAGGAACAGCGCATCGCGCGCCGTCTCGAGCAGCGTGTGGCCGGCCAG
>QHVP01000354.1 GCA_003222295.1 Acidobacteriota bacterium
CTCTCCGAAGACAAGGCGTTCTTCGCGATCCTGACCGACGAATCGTTCGCTTCGCTGATGACGCCGGAGGAGGCCCAGCTCGTGCGGCGGGTGGTGCCCTGGACCCGCCGCGTGGCCGAGCGCCGCACCCTGCGCGCCGGATGCGAGGTCGACCTCGTCCCCTACGCGATCGAGCACCGGGCCGAGCTCGTGCTCAAGCCCGCGCATGGCTACGGCGGCCGCTCCGTGCTGGTGGGCGACGAGACCACACCCGAAGCGTGGCAGAGCGCCGTCCAGGACGGCCTGCGCGAGCCCTGGGTCGTGCAGGAGAGGGTCCACATTCCGGAGGAGGTCTTCCCGCTCCTCGAGGAGGACGGCGAGGTCGGGCTCTCGTCGCTCAAGGTCAACGTGAATCCGTTCTTCGTGGATGGCGCGGATGTGGGCGCGGTGACGCGCGCGTCGCGCCACTCCGTCATCAACGTGAGCGCGGGCGGCGGCAGCGTCCCCACGTTCGTGGTCGGGTGAGGGGGCTAGGCTTCGAGCAGGACCTTCAGGCGCCGGGGCGAGCCGCCTCCGCGAAGGCGTCCGTGCCGCGCGCGAGCGGGTAACGGGCCTGCACGAGGTCGCGGACGGGCACCGCACGCGCGGCGAGCAGCTCGAGGGCGGGGGCGAAGGCGCCGCAGCGCGATCCCACCAACGTGATCTCGTCCACCACGACGGAGGAGAGGTTCACCGGCGCCTCGCCCGCATATGTGCTCTTGAGGACGATGGTGCCGCGCGCGCGCACGGCGGCGCGCGCGCGCGCGAAGCCTTCGGGATGGCCGGTGCAGTCCACGACCACGTCCGCGGAGCCGGCGAGCACTTCCTCGGGCGCGACCGCGTCCACGCCCGCGGCCCGGAGCTGATCCCGGCGCGGGGCCAGGCGGGCGGCCACGCGCACCTGCGCTCCCGTGCGCGCGAGGGTCCGCGCCACGAGCGTGCCCAGCCGCCCCGCGCCCAGGACGAGCACGCGCTGGTCCGCACGCAGCGGGACCTGGGCCTGGATCTGGAGCGCCGCCGCCAAGGGCTCCGTGAACACCGCCTCTTCGTCGGACACCGCGGCGGGAACCTCGTGCAGGTTCAGCAGGGGCAGGGCCAGCCGCTCGGCAAAGGCGCCGGCGCGGCCGCGAATGCCGAGCACGGTGCGGGCCGGGCAGTGCGTCCGGCGCCCGGCCCGACAGGTCGCGCAGGTGCCGCAGGCGGCGTTGATCTCGCCCACGACGCGGCGGCCGATCCATTCCGGAGCCGACGGTGCCTCCTCGACGATCCCGACGAACTCGTGGCCGGGCACTCCCGTGAACGCGTGGTAGCCGCGTCGGAGCTCGAGGTCGGTGCCGCAGATGCCGGCCAGATGCACGCGCACCACCCCCTCGCCGTCCGCGAGCGGCGGGCCGGCCAGGTCATCCCGGAACGCCAGTCGCATCGCCTCCAGCCACAGACCGCGCATGGTGGATGGTGACACGGCGCGCGGGTGTCGGGCTGGCCCTGGCCGCGACGGGGTCGCTGGCGGGAGCGGCCCTGCTGGCCTGGGCGGTGGTCGTGGAGCCGGGCCGTCTCGTCGTCCGCGAGACGCGCGTCCTCTCCCGGCGCTGGCCCGCGGACCGGCCCCCGCTGCGCATCGCGGTCCTGACCGACCTGCACGTCGGATCCTTCCGCAACGGTCTCGAGCGCCTCGACGAGGTCGTGGCGCGCACGAACGCCGCGCGGCCGGACCTCGTCGTCCTGCTCGGCGACTTCGTCATCCACGGCGTGATGTTCGGGCGGTTCGTCCCGCCCGAGGCCGCGGCGGCGCGGCTGGCCGGACTGCGCGCGCCCTACGGCATCGTGGCCGTGCTCGGGAACCACGATTGGTGGCTGGACGGCGGGCGCATCCGCCGCGATCTCGAAGGCGCCGGCATCCGCGTGCTGGAGAACGACGCGACGCCTCTGGGGGAGGGCCCACGGCGATTCTGGGTCGCGGGATTGGGCGACCTGTGGACGCGGCCCGTGAGCATTACGCGCGCGCTGTCCGGCGTGCCCGCGAGGGAGCCCGTCCTCCTCCTGACGCATAGTCCCGACGTCTTCCCGGACGTACCACCGCGGGTGGCGCTGACGCTGGCCGGGCACACTCATGGCGGCCAGGTGGCGCTGCCGATCCTGGGCCGCCCCGTCGTCCCGTCGCGCTACGGCCAGCGCTACGCGCAGGGGCTGGTGATCGAGGACGGACGCGCGCTGTTCGTCAGCCCCGGCATCGGCACCAGCCTGCTGCCGGTGCGATTCGGGGTTCCACCGGAGATCTCGATGGTGACGCTTGCGGCCGCAGAGTAGGTCGGCGGGTCCCCTTCAAGAGGCGAACGATCGTACGCAAGCTAGCGCGACTGGGCCATTGCCTGCTTCCGCGCGCCTTCGAACTCGTCGCCCGGGTTCCAGCTCGGCATGTTCTTGCCCTCGGCGACCTTGACTCCGAGGTAGAAGAGGAGCTGCGTGTCCTCGACCGCCCCCGTGAAGTCCCAGTCCGGCCGCAGCTCGTCCGAGGGCTGGTGGTAGTCGGTCTCCTCGTACTTCGCGTGCTGAGCCGCGCCCCATCCCGCGGGCTTGCCCACGACCTCGATGCCGGATTCGAGGTAGGCGGCGGGAACGCCGCGCTTGGCCAGGTTGAACTGGTCGGAGCGATAGAAGTAGCCCTTGTCGGGATTCTGGTCGGCCACGATGTGGCGCCCGCCCTGGGCGGCCGCGATCGCCTCCACGACCGTGTCCAGGGTCGACTTGCCCTTGCCGATCATGATCATGTCGCGCGTGCGTCCCCAGATCCCGAGCTCGTCGATGTTGATGTTGGCGGCCAGGAGGCCGATCGGCACCGGCGGGTGCGCGGCCAGGTACGCGGAGCCGAGCAATCCCTGCTCTTCCCCCGCCACCGCCGCGAACAGGATCGTGCGGCGGGGCGCCAGCGGTAGCGCCTTCATGGCGCGGCCGATGGCCAGCACCGCGGCCACGCCGCTCGCGTTGTCGCGCGCGCCGTTGTAGATCACGTCCTCCCCGGGCTTGGTCGACTCGCGCATTCCCAGATGGTCGTGGTGCGCCGTCTAGAGGACGGCCTCCTTGCCCAGGATGGGGTCGCGGCCGGGCAGCTTGCCGATCACGTTCGCGGTCTGCTTCTTCTGCACGTCGTTGCGCAGGGTGAGGCTCAGGGTGACGCCGAGGGAAACCGGCTTGAAGTCACGCTTCTCCGCGGCCGCGCGCAGGGCGTCGAGGTCCTGGCCGCCCAGTCTGGCCACGCGGCGCGAGGCCTCTTCGGTGGCCCAGGCCTGGACCTGCAGCTCCGGCTGTCCTTCCGCCGGCAACGTGAAGTTCTCGCCCGACCAGGAGCTGGTGACGACCTGCCACTTGTAGCCGGCGGAGGGCTCGGTGTGGATGATGATCGCCCCCGCGGCGCCCTTGCGGGCCGCGATCTCGTACTTGTAGGTCCAGCGCCCGTAATACTGGCGCGTCTTGCCCGCGAAGAGCTTGGGATCGCCGGCGGGATCGTTGTTCATCATGAGCAGGACCTTGCCCTTGAGGTCCGCGCCCTTGTAGTCGTCCCACTGATACTCGGGGGCGACGATGCCGTAGCCGACGAACACGACCTCCGCGTTTTCGAGCCGTGCTTCCGGAGCCGACACGCCGGAGAAGGCGATGTAGTCGTCCTTGTACTTGAGGTCGACCTTCTCGCCGCCCTTGCTGACGGTGGCCATGTCGGGGTTGTGGCTGGTGATGCCCACGATGTCGAGGGGCTGCAACCATCCCCCGCCCGGGGCTCCCGGCTGGAGTCCGGCCGCCTCCATCTGGGCGGCGATGTACTGCTGGGCCAGCAGATCGCCCGTCGTGGCCGGTCCGCGGCCTCCGAGCAAATCGCTGGAGAGGAAGCGGATGTGCCCCCGGAGCAGGTCGGCATTGATCGTGCGCGCGGCCGCACGCTCCGGCGCGGTGAGCATCACGGGGGCCACCGCGGGGGTGATGGCCATGGCCAGGAGGGCGGCAGCGGCAAGTCTCATGGACCTCCTCGTTCGCTGTGATCAGGATAACCTCAGGCTCCGCGGACGCCTGTGCGCCAATGCTATAGTGCGCACGCTCTTACCCACGTGAGACAGCACACGACCCACACCCGCTCGAAGGCGGAGACCCCGCGCCGGTCGCGGACCACCGTGCCCACGCCACCCCAGGTGTTGCGCCCTGCGCTGGTGTCCATTCCCGGAGGGCGGTTCCGCATGGGCGCCGCGGGCGGACGCCCGGACGAATCGCCGGTCCACGACGTCGAATTGGCCTCTTTCGCGCTCGGGCGGACGCCCGTCACGCGCGCCGAGTACGAGGCGTTCCTCGCCGCGACCCCGTCGGCGGCGCCGCCCTGGTGGCAGGACCTCGCCTTCTCCCACCCCGATCAACCCATCGTCGGGGTGACCTGGTTCGATGCCGTGGCCTACACGGACTGGCTGTCCCAGGTCGTCGGCGGCCGATGGCGGCTGCCCACCGAGGCGGAGTGGGAGCGCGAGGCGCGCGGCGGCCTCGAGGATGCGCCGACGGCGTGGGGAGCCGCGCTTCCGGCGGACGAAGTGCCGCCCGCCCGGGACGCGCCCTGGTGCGTCGGCCTCGGCACTCCGAACGGCTACGGCCTCTACGACATCACGACGATCGTCCACGAGTGGTGCCTCGACTGGTACGCGGAAGGCTTCTACGCCGTCTCGCCTCTTCGCGATCCGCGCGGTCCGGACGAGGGGCAGCGCAAGGCCAGCCGGGGCGGCTCCTGGCGGCATCACATCCGATGGTCGCCGCCCGCGGCCCGGAGCAGCCTGCCGCCGACGTACCAGTACGCCGACTACGGCTTCCGCGTGCTCCGGGAGGAAGGATGAGCACGCAGGGCTCGCTCTCCGGACCGGACCGCCGTCGTGCCGAGCGCGTGCCCATGGCAGCGACGAGCGGGCCGGTATCCGTGGTCGGAGCGCGGCTGATCGACGTCAGCCCCTACGGAATGATGATCGAGTCGCCGCTG
The DNA here is from genome assembly GCA_003222295.1 of Acidobacteriota bacterium. Classification (GTDB taxonomy): domain Bacteria; phylum Acidobacteriota; class Vicinamibacteria; order Fen-336; family Fen-336; genus AA29. The sequence goes on from QHVP01000354.1 coordinate 5,021, forward strand.
GCGATGACCGAGGACGCCGTCCTGCAGTTCCGCGTCGTGGTCGAGGGCCGCAAGGCCGACGTCTCCGCCCGCGTGGCCTGCTGCACGCCGCGCCCCGGCACGCGCCACGCCTACGGCATCGGCCTGGAGTTCCTCGACATGCCCAGCGAAGTGCGGGAGCAGATCCGGAGTGTCCTCGTCCGCCAGACGGCCGCGCGCCCCGCGCGCCGATCAGCGGCTGCACCGCGGCCACCATCACGGTGTGTGGCTGCGGCCGACGAGACCGATCCGGCCCGCGCCCGCCGCGCGCGAGACGTCCATGGCCTCCACCGCGCGGCCGTAGCTGACGGGGCCATCCACGCGCAGGAAAACCGTGCGGTCGGCCCGCGTGGCCAGCACGTCCCGGGGCTCGCTCTCCAGCTCCGCGATCGTGCTGAGCCGGCGTCCGTCGAGGTCGACCGAATCGGTGCGGACGGCAATCAACGGCGGCTTGGTCGGGTCGGGAGGTCCGTCGCTCGGCGGCGCGGGCAGGGCCGCATCGAGGCCACGCTGCGTCACGGAGGTGACGAGCATGAACAGGATGAGTAGGACGAGCATCACGTCGATGAGAGGCGTGACGTTCGGCTCCGCCGTGGGTGCGAGCGCTTCGGCGGCTCTCATCGGTGGGCGATGAAGCGGACGGTCACGGTCATCAGCGCCGCCACCGGCACGCCGTTCAGGCGCGTGGGCGTGTAGCGCCACTGGCGCACGGCATCGAGAGCCGACTCGTTGAACAGCGGATGGCCGGCAATGACGCGAGCGTCCGCGACGTGTCCGGTGGGATCGATCGTGCACTCGAGGACCACCGTTGCGCTGATCCCGGCGGGGCGCGCGATCTCGGGATAGGTCGGGACGACGTAAGTGGTGCGAATCGGCGGTTTGATGCCGTCGCTGATGCGAACGGGACTGGTGCCCGTAGCGCCGGGAGCGCCGGGCCCGGGTGCACCGATCGGACCGTCATCGCTGCCAAGCCCCCGCCCGTCGCAATTGATGAAGCAGGGAGCGGGCGCGTCGCCCGGCGACAAGTCCGATGGCTCGATCATCGACACCGTCGGACCGGGCGCGGGAGGGGGCGTAACCAGGTCCGCCACCGTCGTTGGTGCGGCCACTTGCGAACGCGGCGCCTTCGTCACGCGTGACGGCGCCGGAGTGGCGACGGGCAGTGGGGGAGTCGGAGGCGGCGGTCCCGCGTAGTCCACTATCGGTCCGAGCAGCGGCGGGGACGGTAGCTCGGCGGGCGTCAGCAGCGGAAACAGCAGGGCCAGGGCCAGGGCTCCGGCGTGCGCGGCAATCGACAGGGGCAGGAGCGCAGCGCGGCGTCCGAAGCGGCCGGCTGGCGGCGCGGACACGATGAGGTCCTCGAAAAGTCTCCCGTTCATGGCGTGGCCTCCGTCTACTGCATTCGACACCGCCGGGGAACGGAGGTTCCCTGCGGGGTGGCTCGATGGA
>QHVP01000355.1 GCA_003222295.1 Acidobacteriota bacterium
GGGTTCCTGGTGCTGCGCCCCTGGCTCCCGCCCGACGCCTGGAAGGCGGTGGGCGCCCTCGTCGCCACCTGGATCGGCGGCAGCGCGAACCTGGTGGCGGTCGCGAACGCGCTCGAGCTGTCTCCCGAGCTGCAAGGGGTCCTCATCATCGTGGACACCGTCGTCGCCTACACCTGGATGGGCTTCCTCATCTCGTTCGCGGCGCGGCAGCAGGCGTTCGATCGCTGGAACCAGGCCGACCGCGCCGCGGTGGAGGGCGTGGGCCAGCGGCTCGGGTCCGTGGGCGACAAGCAGACGCGGCCCGCGACCGTCGCCGACATGACGCTGATGGTCGGCCTGGCCGTCGTGCTCACCGCGGCCTGCCTGAAGATCGGGTCGGTGCTGCCGCCGGTCGGCCAGGTGCTCAACGCCTTCTCCTGGGCGATCATCCTCCTCACCACCGCCGCCCTGCTCCTCTCGCTCACGCCCCTGGCCCGCCTGGAGCAAGCCGGGGCCTCGACGCTCGGCTACGCCGGTTTCTACCTGCTGCTCGCCTCCGTGGGCGCGCAAGGGGACCTGCGAAAGGTCGCCAGCCATCCCCAGTTCATCCTGCTCGGGGTCATCGTGATCGCCGTGCACGCGGCGCTGCTCTTCGCGGCCTTGCGCCTGCTGCGCGCGCCTCTCTTCTTCGGGGGGGCGGCCAGCCAGGCCTGCGTCGGCGGCTACTCGTCGGCGCCGCTCGTCGCCGCCATCTATCATCCGGCGATGGCGCCGGTGGGTCTCCTGCTCGCTGTCCTCGGGAACGTGGTCGGCACGTACCTCGGCCTCGCCGTGGCCCAGGTCCTCTCCGGTCTCGGCACGTGAAGGTTCCGTTCCCACACAACATGAGGTGCGACAAGCTATGCAAGATCCAGTGACGTCTCGCCCTCCCGTGCATGCGCTCGCTCGCGGCCGTGTCGTGGCCCTGGCCGCGATGGCGCTCGTCTTGGCGCTGCCCGCCGCCTCGTCCCGCGCGGGCGAGAAGGAGGACGTCCTCTGGGCGCACCTGCGCGCGCGCGTTCAGGACGCGGAGAAGCGCCTCGACGGCGTGCTCGGCCTGTCCGTCAAGGACCTCAAGACGGGCACGTCCTTCGAAGTGCGCGCGGACGAGGTCTTCCCCCAGGCCTCGTCCATCAAGCTGGCCGTCCTCTACGAGCTGTACCGCCAGGCGGACGAGGGCAAGATCGACCTCGGCCAGGTGACCCGTCCTCCCCTGCCGCGCGTCAAGGGAGGCGGCGTGCTGCAGGAGCTGGGCGACAAGGTCAGCCTCACCTGGCGCGACCTGGCCGTGATGATGGTCGGATGGTCGGACAACGAGGCGACCAACGTCCTCATCAGCCGCCTGGGCATGCCGGCGGTCAACCACCGGCTGGAGGACGATCTCGACCTCGACCATACGCGGTTGCGCCGCAAGATGATGGACCTCGAAGCCGCGCGCCGCGGCGACGAGAACGTGGGCACGCCGTCCGAGATGCGCCGCCTGGTCGAGGCCAGCTACACGGGCAAGGGCCTTTCTCCGGCCGCCGCGCGCGACATCCGCGCCGTCCTGGCCACGCCCAAGGATTCGCCCTTCCGCGTCCCGCTGCCGGAGACGCTGGTCGTGATGGACAAGCCGGGCTCGCTGGAGGCGGTCCGCTGCGTGACCGCGGTCGTCGACGTCCCCGGGCGTCCCTACGCGGTCAGCATCGAGACGACATTCCTGAAGAAGGACGAAGACGGCGCGGCGGCCATCCGCGAGATCTCGGCCGCCCTCTATGAGATGTTCGACCGGCTGTCCCGCTCGAGCGAGCTGGGGCGCGTGATCAGCGAGCGGTAGGAACGCGTCACGGCGAAGCGGGACACGTTCCTAATGGGACACGGGACGATACGTCACACCTCGGTGGCGACGAGGTCCTCGAACGTCTCCCGCCGCCGGATGAGCCGCACCTGCCCGTCCTCGACCATGACCTCCGCCGGCCGCGGGCGCATGTTGTAGGTCGAGGCCATCACGAAGCCGTAGGCTCCGGTGTCGCGAATGGCGAGCAGCTCTCCCGGCTCGACGCTCTCCAGCTCACGGTCGCGGGCGAAGGCGTCCGCGGTCTCGCACACCGGGCCCACCACGTCCACGTTGCGCGACTCACGCCCGCGCGCCTGCGAAGCGCTTGCCGTGGTTCTCCTTGACGTAGAGGACGCGGGTGAGAAGGACGCCCGCGCGCGCGACCAGCGAGCGGCCCGGCTCGAGCAGGACGGTGAGCCCGAGGCCGCGCAGCAGGGGCACGACCTCCGCCGCGAACCGGGCCACCTCCGGCCCCGTGCCTTCCTCGTAGTTGATGCCGAGGCCGCCGCCGATGTCGATGGTCCGGAGCGGGTAGCCTTCTCCGAGCAGCCGGCGCGTGAGCTCGACCAGCGCCGCCACCGCCTGCCGCGGCGGCTCCAGGGAGCGGATCTGGGATCCGATGTGGCACTGCACGCCCGCGACCTCGATGCCGGGCCGGGCGCGCGCCCGGGCCAGGATGCCCGGCGCGGACGCGATGTCCACGCCGAACTTGTTGTCGCGCAGGCCGGTGGAGATGTACGGATGCGAGCGGGCGTCGATGTCCGGATTGACGCGCAGGGTCAGGGCGGCCCGCCGGCCGCGGGCGGCGGCCAGGGTGGAGAGGCGCGCGATCTCCTCTTCGCTCTCCGCGTTGAACTCGCCGATGCCCGCGTCCAGGCCCGCGGCGATCTCTTCGTCGGTCTTGCCCACGCCCGAGAAGACGATCTGGTCGGGGGAGAATCCCGCGCGCAGGGCCGCGCGTAACTCGAGGCCGGAGACGATGTCCGCTCCCGCGCCGAGCGAAGCCATCAGGCGCAGCACGGGCGCGAACGCGGCTTCGTAGGCCCGGTAGGCCTCCACGATCGCGTCACGGCTGTACACGTACAGGGGCGTCCCGTGGGCGGCGGCGGCCGCCTCGAGGGAGGCTCCGTCGCAGACGAGCGCGGTCCCTTCACGCACGAAGCCGCTCATGCGCGCACCGGCTCGGGCACGGCCGCGGCGGGTGGCGGCGCGCCCGCGCCGCGCAGGGTCGCCGCGGCCAGGCCGCTCAGGCCGAGCACGCCCACGAGGTTCGGAAAGATCTGCAGCCCGTTCATGAGGTCGCCCCAGGCCCAGATGAGCTCCACCTTACCGATCGCCCCGAAGACGATCAGGATGCAGTACAGCCATCGATAGGGCAGGACCACCCAGCGTCCGCAGACGTACTCGAGGAACTGCTCGCCGTAGTAGGCCCAGCCGATCAGGGTCGTGTAGCCGAAAAGGAACGCGCAGACGGCGACGATCCAACCTCCCTCGGGAATGGTCGTCTCGAAGGCCTGCGCCACGACGGCCGTGCTCGTCAGCCCCGATCGCCATACCCCCGTGACCAGGATGGTGAGGGCGCTGATGCTCGACGTCACGAAGGAGACGATGAAGACCTCCATGACCGCGTTCAGGCCCTGCTGCAGCGGCTCGCGGCTGCGCGCGGTGGCGTAGGCGACGGCGGCCGTCCCGTAGCCGGCCTCGTTGGCGTAGACGCCGCGGGCGACACCGTAGCGCATCGCGACCATGATGCCGACGCCCGCGGTGCCGCCGACGAGGGCACCGGCGGAGAAGGCCTCGCGCAAGATCAGGGCCAGTACGGACGGCAGCCGGCCGGCGTGGGTGACGATCACGGTGAGCCCGCCGATCAGGTAGAGGCCCACCTTCAAGGGCGCGAGCTTCTCCGCCGCGCGCCCGATCGACTTGATGCCGCCGATGATGACGAGCCAGGCGAGCACGGCCACGATCAGGCCCGATACCCAGGTGCGGATGCCGAACTGGCTCTGCCAGACCACCGCGATCGAGTTGGGCTGGGTGAACGGCGTCGTGGTGAGCGCCGCGATGCCCGCGACGAACGCATAGAGCCAGCCCAGCCGGGGCATCTTCATCCCGTCGCGCAGGTAGTGCATCGGGCCCGCGGACAGGCCCTCGCCCCCTACGACCCGGAACTCGAGGCCGAGCACGGCTTCCGTGAACTTGATCGCGGTAGCGAAGAAGCCGTAGGCCCAGATCCAGAAGACGGCGCCGGGCCCGCCGGTGACCACCGCGGTGGCCACTCCCGCGATGTTGCCGGTTCCGATGGTGGCGCCGAGCGCGGTCATGAAGGACTGGAACGGGCTGAGGGGGCCGCTGGTGCTGCTGTCTCCCACCGGGGCCATGGCCCGTACGGCATCGCGGAAGCGCACGATCTGCACGAAGCGGAGCCGGAAGGTGAGGAAGAGGCCGGTGCCGAACAGCAGGGCCATTGTCCACGGGCCGAACACCGCGTCGCTCGCCCAGAAGATCGCGCGGCGCAGGGTCTCTGGGAACATGAATCCGCGATCTTACATCGGCGCATGGACTGGTCAGGCCGACCGCAGAGCAGGGCGGCGCTGCGCAGCAGCGGCGCGCTGCGAGGGGGGTTTCAGGGGGGGAGCTCACGCCGTTCGGAGTGATGCGTGAGTTCTCCCCCTGACTGAATAAGACACCCACAGCCCACGGCCCACCGCCACAAACGAAAAGCGGGCGTGCCCGAAGGCACGCCCGCGGATACGTCTAGAACGACGCGAGCCTAGAACTCGAAGCGCGCGCCGATCTGGAAGAGCCGCTGTTCGCTCTGCCGGAAGTCGCCGGCAAAACGCGTGGGCTGACCGAACGACGACGACGCCTGGCTGGCCACGTAGGTGGTCGGGTTGATGGCGTTGGTCAGGTTGAAGCCTTCCCCGATCAGCTCGAACTGGGTGTGGCCCCCGAAGCGGAACTTCTTGGAGACTCGGACGTCGAGCTGCTTGAAGTCCGCGCCGCGGCCGGAGTTGAGCGTGGTGACGCCCGGCGGCAGGTCGCGGTTGGTGCCGTCGCGGTTGTTGTCGACGCCGGTGATGATGTTGAACGCCTGCGCCGACTTGTAACGGAAGATCGGCGCGATGGTGAGACCCCAGGCCGGCGACCAGACCGCGCTCGCGGTCACGCGATGACGGAAGTCCGAGCGCGTCGGGTTCTCAGGGTCGCCGAAGGGGTTGAACTGGTCGATCGGATCGTACTCACCGAACTCGTCGGTCGCGCGCAGGCTGGCGGAGGACTTGGCGTCCGAGAGCGAGTACCAGCCCAGGAGCTGCAGCTTGCCGTCCCAGTGCTTCTTGAGCCCGAGAGTGACGCCCTTGTAGTGGCCGTGACCTTCCATGAGGTCGACGCGCCAGGAGGAGCTGCCGACGGTCGGCAGGATGCCGGCGAACCGGCGCGGCGTCGTCGTGCCGATGACGACGCGGCGGTTCAGCGCGGGACGGGTGCCGAGGTCGGACTGCTTGACATAGACCCCGTCGACCTCCAGCGCGAAGCCATGGCCCAGGACCTTGGAGAAGCCGAGGTTGGCCTGGTCGGCGTACGGCTGCTTGGGCCGCGGCGTCGCCACGTGCGACGGAATGGGCGCACTGAGGTTGGTGATCTGGTTCGGCGGCAGCGGCTGGCCGACCTGGTACAGCGAGCCGTCGGGGTTGCGGATCCCCGCCGTGTTATTGACGAGGTAGACCGTGCCGAACGACGACTGGGCGCCCACCACCGCGAACAGGATGTTCGCGTTTGTGTATGCAAAATCGTAGTAGCGGCCGACGCCGCCGCGGAGGACGAAGTTGCCGTCACCCTTCACGTCGTAGGTGAACCCGCCGCGCGGGGCGATGTTGTTCTTGTCCTCCTGCGGCGACTTGCCGAAGTCCTCGAACCCGATGCAGGGGCAGGGCAGCCCGCTCGACGTGAGCACGCCGCGCTGGGCGGCCGCGGTCAAGTCCTTGTAGATGAGGTTGCCGGTCTGGTCGAACGCGAAGCCGCTCACGTAGTCGTAGCGGACCCCGAGATCGAGGGTCAGCTTGTCCGTCACGCGCCAGCCGTCTTGCAGGTAGAACGCGTACTGCTTGTTGGGGATCTTGGCCAGGCTGCCGCCGGAGCCGCCGATCGACCCGTTGAAGCTGATGTTCGAGATGGCGGAAGTGCGGCTGTCGGTCAGGTGGGTGAAGTTGGGCGACTGGCCCGTGGAGAACGTGATGTCGAGCACGGGCTCGTTGATGAAGCTGGCCCCCACCTTGAACTCGTGCCGCCCCTTGCTGAACGTGAAGTCGTCCCGGAACTGGAACTTGTGCTGCTCGGTCGTCTGGGGCGTGTTGACGGACTGCCCAACCGAGACGCCGTTGGGGAAGGTCTCCGTGGGGAGGTGCGAGTTCTCCGAGATCGTGTTCAGGAAGTACGAGAACTGGAACGTGAACTCGTTGAGCTTCCCGCCCCCGAGCACGGAATTGAGGTTCGCATTGGCGGAATGGAACGTGTTCTTGCTGAGGCCCCAGTTCTCGGGTGGCGAGGACGGGCTGGCTCCATAGGGCTGGCTGTTGTTGTTGAACCCGTAGCGAAGCGAGAGATAGTGGTCGGGGCTGAGCTGGTGGGTCAGCTTGGCCACCGCCATGTTCTCGCGATACGGCACCGCGAACGCGCCGTCCTTGTCCGGGAAGAGGCCCTTCGTGCTGACGGCCTGTGTGGTGTCCTGCTGGATGCGCTCGAAGGCGGCGAAGAAGTGCGTCTTGTCCTTGACGATCGGGCCGCCCAGGCTCGCCCCGTACTGGTGCTTCCGGTAGTCGCCCTTGGGCAGGTTGTTGATCTCCTCGGTGTGGCTCTTGCCGTTCAGGGACTTGTCCCGGAACAGCTCGAACGCGGAGCCGCGGAAGTCGTTGGTGCCGCCCTTGGTGACGACCTTGATCGTGCCGCCGTTGGCGCGGCCGGTGTCGGCGCGGAAGCGCTGGGTCTCGAAGTTGAACTCGCCGATCGAGTCCAGCGGGAAGCTCTGGACCAGCCCGCCGACGGTGTCGTCGTTGTTGTCACCGCCGTCGATCAGGTAGTTGATGTTGCGGCCCCCGCCGCCCGCCACCTGCGGCGCGAACTGCGTCGACTTGGTGGGGTCGGTGTGGAAGCCGAGGCTGACGCCGGGCACCAGCGCGGCCAGGTTCGCGAACTGCCGCCCGTTGAGGGGCAGGTTCTCGATCTGGGTGCCGGTGACCAGCTCGCCGACGCCGGAATCCTTCACGTCCACCAGCGGCGCTTCGGCGACGACCGTGACTTCCTCGGTCTTCTGCGCCACCGTCATCTTGAACTCGACGCTGGTGGTGGCGGAGACGTTGACGGACACGCCCTTGGCCGTCTGAGGCGAGAACCCGGTCAGGTTGGACTTGACCTCGTAGCGGCCGAAGGGAAGCCCGTTGATGGTGTAGACGCCCGATGCGTCGGACTGCGCGGACCTCTGGAAGCCCGTGTCCTGGTGCGTGGCCGTGACCGACACACCTGGGAGCGCAAGCCCCTGCTCGTCCGTCACCTTCCCCGTCAGCGTGCCGTTGGTGCCCTGGGCGAAGCCCGGGGCGGTCGCGAACGCGACGACGAGGAGGGCGACGCCCAGCCTCGCAAATCGTCTGATCAAGCGTCCTCCTTATGACTTCTCTTGATGGGGCTGCTTGCCCCGCTTCCTTCCCCGGTCCTCACGCCGACGTAAACCGACCCGCCGACGATTTCGGAGAATTGCTGGGGTGCTTGTGCTGCAATCGAAGAGCCACATACAGATTGCTCCAACTCATTGAAAATAAGCGGCTGCTTACCCTGTGAGATACACGCTCACTACAATTATTTGGATTGAAGATTCAATGGGCCAATCATGATCCCAACGAGCCTGACAAAAATGGCGATCAGCGGTTGCCGAGATCACGCAGGAACGCGGCCGCCTTGGCGGCCATTTCCGGGTCGGGCCGGTCCTGCAAGAGCGCGTGCAACGTCGCCCGCGCGGCGGCCGGATTCCCGCGGCGCACCTGCGCCACCGCCAGGTTGAGGCGTGCCTCGTGGTACCGCGGGTCGATGGCAAGCGCCTCCGTGAAAAGCGCGGCCGCGCGATCGAGGTCGCCGGCGTCGATGGACAGTACGCCCAGGCCGTTGCGCGGCCCCGGATCGCGCGGGGCGAGGCGCGCCGCCGTCTCGTAGGCGGCGGCCGCTTCGCCGCCGCGTCCCAGCGCGCGCAGGGCGTTCGCGCGGTTCGTCCATGCGTCCGCGTTGTTCGCATCGAGCGAGGTGGCGCGCGAGAACTCCTCGAGCGCCTCCGCCGTCCGGCCGCCGCGGGCCAGGAGCGACCCGAGGTGGTTGTGCGGCTCGGGCAGCGACGGATCGAGCGCGATCGCCCGGCGCTCGGAGCGCGTGGCCTCCTCGGCGCTGCCGGCGGCGTCGAGGGCAATCGCGCGCTCGTGCCAGGCCACCGGATCCGAGGGCGCGATCGTCTCCAGCGGCCCCAGCGCTTCCGCGGCCTCGGGGGCCCGGCCCTGGGCGCGAAGCGCGGTGGCCAGGGCCTGGCGGAAGGCGGGATTGCCGGGCTCGCGGCGCACTAGTCCGCGCAGCGCCTGCGCGGCGGACGCGTGCTCGCCGCGCGCGTCGGACCAGATCGCCTCCTCGAAGAGCCGCCAGGAGCCGAGCGCGTCCTTGGGATCGAGACGCGGGCCGCTCGCCGTCGCCGCCGCGGGCGGGGCCACGTAGCCGAGGGCGCGCAGCCTTTCCGCGATCTCGGGATCGTTCGCGGTGGAGACGGCGGCGCGCTCGGTCGCGCGCAGCGCGTCCAGGCCGCGTCGCAATCGATCCGCGTCCGCCGCGCGCGTCGTGACCAGGTTCTGCGTCTCGCCGGGATCGGCCCCGAGGTCGTAGAGCTCCGGACGAGGCGCGTCGATGTACTTCAGCGCGCCGAGCCGCAGCGCGCGCAGGCCGGCCCAGCCCAGCGTCTCGGGGTAGAGCGTTTCCGCGTAGGCCTCCGTCCCCCGCGCCGGGCCGAGCAGGTCGCCGCCGTCGAGGCCGCCGGGGGCGGAGACCGCGACACGGGCGAGGATCGTGGGCAGGATGTCCACCGTCCGCGCGAGGCCCGTCCGGTGCGAGGCCGGGACTCCCGCCCCGGCGATGATGAGGGGCACGCGCAGCGTGGACTGGTAGACGAAGAACCCGTGCGTCAGCTCGCCGTGATCGCCGAGGGCCTCGCCGTGATCCCCCGTCACGACCACGATCAGCCGGCCGCGGGCGCGGGCCTCCGCGGCGGCGACGACGCGGCCCAGACAGGCGTCCGCCGCGGCAATCTCGCCGTCGTAGGGGCGCCCGGCCTGCTGCTCGCGGTAGGGCGAGGGCGGATCGTAGGGCGCGTGCGGCTCGTAGAAATGCACCCAGGCCAAGAAGGAGCCCTGCTGCCGGGTGATCCATTCCTCGGCGGCGGCGGCGACGACCGTGCAGGGCCGCTCGGACTCCAGCACGCTCGTGCCGGTGGTGCGGCGCTCGATGCGGTCGTCGTAGAGATCGAATCCACGCCCGAGACCGAAGCGCCGATCGAGGACGTAGGCGGCGACGAAGGCGGCCGTCGCATACCCGCGGCCCTGGAGCAGCGTGGCCACGGTCGGACGGTCCGCGGGAAAGATCGAGCGTCCGTTCGCGTGCAGGCCGTGATGCGGCGGCTCCAGGCCGCTCAGCAGCGACGCGTGCGACGGCAGGGTCAGGGGGACGGAGGCGAGGACCTCGTCGAACACGGTCCCCCGCGCGGCCAGCGCGTCCAGGTGGGGGGTGGCCCCCGTCTTCGCGCCGTACGCCCCGACGTGGTCCGCGCGCAGGGTGTCGATGGTGACGAGCAGGACGCTCGTGCCTTCGACCTCGCGCGGCCGGCCCGCAAAGAAAACGACGGCTGCGACCAGCGCGATCGCGGCCAGGGCGCCCAACAGGACAAAGATCGGCCGGCGCCGGCTCACGGAAGCGCCTGCAGGCGTGCCTGCGCCCGCTCTCGCGTCACCCCGTCCTCGAGCGCGGCCGTGTACTCGCGGCGGGCCGTCTCGACGTCGCCCTTGACGCGGGCCAGCTCGCCCAGGTTGTAGTGGACCTGGCCGCTGGCGGGGTCGACGGCGAGGGCGGCGAGGAGGACCTGGCGCGCCTCGTCGAGCCGTCCGCGCTCCGCGTGCGCGGAGGCCAGGCCGACGAACGCGTCCGCCGTGCGCGGCTGGCCGGCGATGACCCTCCGGTAGTAGGGCACCGCCTCCTCCGCGCGCCCGGCGCGCAGCAGCGCGTCGGCGAGCCGGAGGTTCACGAGGGGGTTGGCCGGGTCGCGCATCGCGATGGGCCGGTACGCCGCGGCCGCCGCCGCGTGATCGCGGAAGGGCCCCGCGGCGCGCGCGATGAGCAGCGCCACGTCCACCATGTCCTTGGGGTCGGCGCCCGAACCCTTCGCCTGCGGGCCCTGCACGTAGCCGAGGGCCCGCAGCCGC
>QHVP01000357.1 GCA_003222295.1 Acidobacteriota bacterium
GACAGCACTGCGGCCAGCAGCGGGCTGGTTGGCTGCGGAGCGAGCGCGCGCACTGGGCCCGCAGTAATAGGTTCTAGCGCGCGCGAGCGTCCCCGCGGGAACGACCACGCAGCCCCTGTGAGTCCAGCGGCGCGGCATCGCGGCCGCCATCAGCCCTCGTATCGCTTGAAGACCAGCGCCCCGTTGGTGCCGCCGAAGCCGAAGGAGTTCGACAGCGCGTAGTCCAGTTTCACGCGCCGCGCCTCGTTGGGGACGATGTCGAGGTCGCATTCCGGATCGGGCGTCTCGTAGTTGATCGTCGGCGGCAGGACCTGGTCCCGCAGGGCCAGCGCGGTGATGCCCGCCTCCAGCCCGCCCGCCGCCCCGAGGAGGTGCCCGGTCATCGACTTCGTGGAGCTGATGGGGAGCCTGCGCGCATGATCGCCGAAGACCCGCTTGATGGCGAGGACCTCGACCTTGTCCCCCGGCGGCGTCGACGTGCCGTGCACGTTGACGTAGCCGATGGCGGACGGCTCGATCCGCGCATCCTTGATGGCCTTCTTCATGACGCGGTAGGCCCCGTCCCCGTCCTCACAGGGCGCGGAGATGTGGTACGCGTCGGAGGACATCCCGTACCCCACCAGCTCGCAGTAGACGTGCGCGCCGCGGCGGCGCGCCGCCTCGAGCTCCTCGAGGATGACGACGCCCGCGCCCTCCCCGATGACGAAGCCGTCGCGGCCGAGGTCGAAGGGCCGCGAGGCCTTCTCCGGCTGATCGTTGCGCGTGGAGAGCGCGCGCATGGCCGCGAACCCGCCCACGCCGAGGGGCGTGATCGCGGCCTCGCTTCCCCCCGCGATCATCGCGTCGGCGTCGCCGCGCTGGATGAGCCGGTAGGAGTCGCCGATCGCGTGCGCCGACGTCGTGCAGGCGGTGCAGGTGGCGGAGTTCGGCCCCTTGGCCCCCGAGCGGATCGAGATCCAGCCCGAGGCCAGGTTCACGATGGCGGCGGGGATGAAGAAAGGGCTGATGCGCGACGGGCCCCGCTCCATGAGGATGGTGTGCTCGCGCTCGATGGTCGCGAAGCCGCCGATGCCGCTTCCGATGTACACGCCCACCATCTCGTCGTTGCCGGCGTCCACCTTCAACCCCGAGTCCTTCAAGGCAAAGTCGGCGGCGGCGACCGCGAACTGGATGAAGCGGTCCATCTTCTTGACTTCCTTCTTCTCCACCCAGCGCAGGGGGTCGAAGCCCTTCACCTCGCAGGCGAAGCGCGACGAATGCTGCGAGGCATCGAACAGCGTGATGGGGCCGGCGCCCGATCGGCCGGCCTGGAGGGACTTCCACGTCTCCTCCGTGCCGATTCCGACCGGGGACACGAGGCCCACGCCCGTCACCACGACCCTGCGCTCTGCTGCCACTGTGATCTGGCCCTTCTCCGCCCGCGGAGCGGGAGGCCCCTACTTCTTGGCCTTGTCCGCGTGCTTGTCGATGTACTCGGTGGCTTCCTTGACGCGCGTGATCTTCTCGGCGTCCTCGTCCGGGATCTCGATCCCGAACTCCTCCTCCAACGCCATCACCAGCTCCACCGTGTCCAGGCTGTCCGCGCCCAGGTCGTCCACGAAGGAGGCGTCGGGAGTGACGAGGTCCTCCTCCACCCCGAGCTGGTCCACGATGATCTTCTTGACGCGATCGGCAACAGGCTCCATGAGGCTCCTTCTAATTAAAACCGGCGTCCTCGCTTCGGCTCGAGCATCTTCAAGCGGCGGAAAGCCTCCGCTGCGGAAAACGCCTCCCCAGGAGGCGCCGCGAAGTCGATCCCCTGATTCTATTTCTTCACATGTGAAATCCGCCATCGACTCCCAGTACTTGTCCGGTGACGTAGGCGGCGGCGTCCGAGAGCAGGAACAGGACCGCGCCCGCCACGTCCTCCGGCTTTCCCACCCGTCCCATCGGGATGGAGGAGGCGACGGCCTCCTTCGCCTTGTCCGTTATGGCCGCCGTCATCTCGGTGTCGATGAAGCCGGGCGCGACGGCGTTGACGGTGATGGAGCGCGACGCGACCTCGCGCGCGATCGACTTGGTGAACCCGATCACGCCGGCCTTGCTGGCCGCGTAGTTGGCCTGTCCCGCGTTGCCGGTGATGCCCACCACCGAGGTCACGTTGACGATGCGCCCGCTGCGCTGCTTGAGCATGGGCCGCAGCGCGGCCTGCGTGCAGTGGTAGACGCCGGTGAGGTTGGTGGAGAGCACCGCCTCCCACTCCTCCGCCTTCATGCGCAGGAGCAGGTTGTCCCGCGTGATGCCGGCGTTGTTGACCAGCCCGTCGATGCGGCCGTGCTGCTCGAGGATCCAGTCCACGGCCTCCGCCAGCCTCGTCTCGTCGCGCGCGCCCAGCACGACGGCGGCGCCGGCGGCGGCCAGGGCCTCGGCGATGGCACGGCCGATTCCGCGCGAGGCGCCGGTCACGAGGACGATCTTGCCGCTGACGGTCACGCCGTCGGCCTTTCCTGGAGCGCGGTGGCGGTGGCCTCGAGGGAGGGCGGGTCCTCCACGCTCAGGACGCGCACGCTGCGGTCGATCTTCTTGACCAGGCCGGAGAGCACCGTCCCCGGTCCCACTTCGACGAAGGTAGACGCGCCCTCGCGCACCAGCCGCTCCACCGACTCCTGCCAACGCACCGTTCCCGAGACCTGCCGGACCAGCCCGTCGCGGCACGGGTCGGGCGAGCGCACGACGGTGGCGTCCACGTTGTT
>QHVP01000358.1 GCA_003222295.1 Acidobacteriota bacterium
TGTTCGCCGGCGACACGACCTGGCCCTGCGCGGCCTCGCGACACGCCTGCTCGACGGCGGGCAGATCCAGGGCCAGGATGGCGGCCATCGCGCCCTCGCCCACGGGCACCGCTTCCTGCATGTACTCGCCGCGGCGGCGCACGGCGACGACGGCATCGCGCAGCGACAGGACGCCGGCGGTGACGAGGGCCGAGTACTCTCCGAGGCTGTGCCCGGCGACCCAATCCGGCCGGATGCCGCGTGCGGCCAGGGCCTGCGCCGCGGCCACGCTGGTGGCGAGGATCGCGGGCTGGGTGTTGGCGGTGAGCTGCAGCTCCGTCTCCGGCCCTTCGAAGCAGAGCCGGGAAAGGGGGAAGCCCAGCGCGCCGTCGGCCTCCTCGAACACGGCGCGGCTCTCCGGGACGGCGTCGTGGAAACGGCGCCCCATT
>QHVP01000047.1 GCA_003222295.1 Acidobacteriota bacterium
GGGAGCAGGTCGTCTCGCTGTACGACCGCCTGATGGCGATCGCGCCGTCGCCCGTCGTCGCGCTCAACCGCGCGATCGCGATCGCGGAGCGTGATGGCGCGGAGCGGGGGATCGCGGAGCTCCAGGCCATCGAGGGCCGTGACCGGCTCGAAGGCTATCCGTTCTATCCCGCCGCGATCGGCGAGCTGGAGCTCCGTCGCGGAGATCGGGAGCGGGCACGGACCTTCTTCACGGCCGCGCTCGCGGCCGCGCGCAACTCGACGGAGCGGCGGTTCCTCGAGAAGCGGGTTCGCGCCTGCGGCCCAGAAGATCGGCGGTGACGGAAGCCGCGCCGCGCCGCCTCAGACGAGCTGCGCGAGGCCCTGCTCGATGGTCTGGAACGCCATGTCCGGGTAGACCTCGGTGGCCTCGAGGGACGCCGGCACGCGCTTGACGCTGTCTCCCCGAATCCACAGCGAGCGATGCAGCTGTGAGACCACGAGCGTGGCGCCCTGGTCGGGAGCGGTCGAGCGGGCGATCATCTTCTCCAGCTCGGCGGCGGGCACGCTGGTCCTCTTCACCGTCCGGCCGCTCGTCGTCTGCCACAACGCGATGAGCAGGTTCTGGGTGATCGTGTTGGCCGTGATGCGGATCTCCTTGTTCCGCAGCCGGGGGTCGCTCACGGCCCGCACCGTCACCCTGGCCACGTCGGGGACGCTGGTCAGCGCGCCCACGACGTTGCCGTCACCGTAGACGCTGACCTCCTCGGGCGGCAGCTTCCCGCCCAGCCGGGTCAGGTCGCCGAGGGAGTTCGCCCAGTAGGAGAAGAACGCGTTCGAGTGGATGAAGGTGTAGGGGATCCCGGCCGCCTTGACCGACGCCTGCACGGCGGCCTTGGCGTCGAAGAGGACGCAGGATCCGGGACCGGCGGCCGCGGGATCCAGGCCGAAATCGGAGGGAACGAACCGCTGCACCCCCGCCTCCTTGACCGCCTTGACGAGCGCGCCTTCGTCGCCGATCTGGAGACCGCCGACGGCGGAGATCACGATGTCGGCAGACCGGCAGGCCCGAAGCAGGCTGTCATAGTCCTTGAGGTCCCCCTCGTGGATGGTCGCGCCCGCGGCCTGGAGCGCGTGCATCTTCGCCGGATCCTTGCGTGTGGCCGGCCGAACGAGAGCGTGCGCTTCGTGGCCTTGCTGCGAGCACGCCTTGACCAGCTCCCGGCCCAGGTGTCCCGTCGGGCCGACGACCAGGATTCGAGCCATTTCGCTCCTCCGCGGTCCAGGGACGCGGCTATCCGAAGGTGCGGTCGTCCGCCGACGGGCCGTAGAGGGAGGGCACCGCCTCGCCGTTGAGCCGCAGGTACACCGAGAGCTGCCCGCGGTGATGCGCCTGGTGGGTGAAGGTATCGGCGATCATCACGTGACGCGGACCCTCCCCGACCACCCCTCCGGCGACGTCAGGTGCGGGTCAGTGGTGGTGCGCAGGGCCTCGCGCGCCTTCGCAACCGCGTCGTCGTGGGCGGCCAAGAGGGCGCGGCTGGTGTCCGTCGCCGGCGGCTTGTAAGCACCGCCGCCCGGCGGATTGAGGTCCAGCGAGTCCTGCTGGATCATCATCGCCACCCAGTTGGGCATGGTGGCGACCAGGGTCGCCAGGTATCCGAGCGGCATCGACTTCTCGTGCGGCTTCCAGTCCGGCCGGCCTTCGGGGACGCGCTCGAGCACGCGGCGCGAGATAGCCACCTCGCGTTCGAGCTGAGCGCGGAAGAGTTCAGTGATCGTCACAGGGACCTCCGGTTGCTCGAAGCGGCACGCCTCGCGTCGATTATGGCTCACCTAGCAGTGCTACGATGCCCGCTCCCGTGAGGTCGCGCGATGAATGATCCGCGTTGCCGTCCGCTCCCCCTCGTGCTGCTGCTCTCGCTCTCCGCCGCGCCCGCTCTGGCCGCCACTTGCGAGAGCGTGTCGAAGCTGGCCCTGCCCGGGACGACGATCGTCCGCGCACAGGCCATGCCGGCCGGGCCGTTCACCCTGCCCGAAGGTCCGCCCATCGCCGATATGCCCGCCTTCTGCCGGGTCTCGGGGACGATCAAGCCAAAGGCGGACTCGGACATCCAGTTCGAGGTCTGGCTGCCCGCATCGGGGTGGAACGGCAGGTTCAAGGGCTTCGGCAACGGCGGCTTCGCGGGCTCGATGTCCCTTCGCAGCCTGGCCCGCGCCGTGTCTGCCGGATACGTGGCCGCGACCACGGACACGGGCCATCGCGGCGAGGCCACGGACGCGAGCTGGGCCCTTGGTCACCCCGAGAGGGTGATCGACTTCGGCTATCGCGCCATCCACGAGATGACGGTGGCGGGGAAGGCCGTCGCGGCCGCGTTCTACGGCCGCCCGGCGCAACACGCGTACTTTCACGGGTGCTCCAACGGAGGGCGGCAGGCCCTGATGGAGGCGCAACGCTTCCCCGCCGACTACGACGGGATCCTGGCCGGGGCGCCCGCCAACTACTGGACTCACCTGCTCGCGCAGGCGGTGTGGGAGATGCAGGCGACGGAGGGCGAGCCGGCCACCTATATTCCCGCCACCAAGCTGCCCGCCATCGAGGCGGCCACGCTCACGCAGTGCGACGCCGCGGACGGGGTTCAGGACGAGGTAGTGGACGACCCGTCCCGTTGCCGTTTCCAGCCGGCCACCCTCCTCTGTTCGGGCCCCGAGTCCGATGCCTGCCTGACCGCCCCGCAGGTGGGCGCCCTGGAAAAGCTCTATGCGGGGCCGAGGATCGGGGCCAAGCCGGTCCACCCTGGTCTCGTTCCCGGTGGGGCCACGGGTCCCGGGAGCTGGAACCTGTGGATCACGGGGCCGGCGCCCGGCCAGAGCCTCATCCTGACCTTCGGCCACCAGTTCTTCCGCAACATGGTGTTCCAGGATCCGAGCTGGGACTATCGCCGCTTCCAGCTCGAACGGGACACGAAGGTGGCGGACGAGAAGTTTGCCTCCGTCTTGAACGCGACCGACCCGGACCTCGGCGCCTTTCGCCGCGGCCATCTCGCCCCTCAACACGATCGCCTACTACGACAGCGTGAAGGCGAAGATGGGGACGGGGCCGGCGGACGAGTTCGTCCGGCTCTTCATGATGCCGGGCGTGCAGCACTGCGACGGCGGCCCCGGCCCGGCCGGATTCTTCGGACGCGGTGCTCTCCACCACGACGCGCAACACGACGCCGACTTCGCCATCGAACGATGGGTCGAGGAGGGTGTCGCGCCCGGCCCGATCATCGCCGCGAAGTACAAGAACCCATCCGAGCCGGCCAGCGGCCTCGTGCGCACGCGGCCGCTGTGCCCCTATCCGCAGGTCGCGCGCTACAAGGGGCAGGGAAGCACGGACGAGGCCGCGAGCTTCGCCTGCGCCGACAAGTAGCATGCCCTGACCGTGCGCGTCCTCGCCGTCATGGCCCATCCCGACGACATCGAGATGACCTGCGCGGGAACGCTCGTGCTGCTGCGGCGCGCCGGGTGGGATGTCCATCTGGCGACCATGACCGCGGGCGACCTGGGCACGGCCACGCGCTCGCGAGCAGCCATCTCGCGCATCCGGAAGAAGGAGGCGGCCGTCTCCGCGAAGCTGCTGGGCGCCGCCTACACCTGCCTCGGCTTCGGTGACCTGACCATCGTCTACGGCGAGGCGACCAAGCGCCGCGTGTCGGCCCTGCTGCGTCTCGTGCGTCCGGACCTCGTGATCGTGCCCTCGCCCGTAGACTACATGGCCGACCACGAGGAGACGCCGCGCATCGTGCGTGAGGCCGCCTTCGCCTCCACCGTCCCGAACTGGAAGGCGTCCCTGCGCGGCCAAAGGCCGCGCCCCTGCGCGAAGCTGCCTGCCATCCTGTACGCCGACCCCATCGACAACGTCGACCACTTCGGCCGCCGCGTGCCCGCGCAGTACGTCGTCGACATCACGGGCAGCATGGACCTCAAGGAGGAGATGCTGGCCCGGCACGAGTCGCAGCGCTCCTGGCTGCGCGACCAGCACGGCGAGGACGAGTACCTCCTCTGGATGCGCAGGGTGGGCGCGGACCGCGCCCGCGATTTCGGCCGCGCCGGCGTCACGTACGCGGAAGGGTTCCGCCAGCACCTCGGCCATGGCTTTCCGCGCGAGGACCACCTCACGGCGTCGCTGGGGGAGCGGCTCGTGAAGGCTTTGCCTTGGTGAGAGGGCCCATCGACCGCGAGGGCCCGATGCGGCGCGCCTCGAGCTGTTGGAAGTTCGTGGTCCAGGTCTGGCCGCCGTCCGCGGAGCGGTCGGCCGCCCAGGAGAAGCGGTCAGGGCCGATGTCGTGATACCGGATCCGCCATTGTGAGGGCGTCCCCGCGGCCACGCCGAACGTCTGCTCGATCTTCATCTGTGCGCCGTCCCAGTGCCCGGTCCCGACATCCTGCAATCCGGCGCCACCGTCCGCACCGACGAGCTCCCAGCGATCGAGGGCGCCGTTGAAGTTGCGCAGCGTCGTCGTCACGTAATAGGTCTCGCCCGCATCGCCCGTGACGCGGTACTCGCCCAGGATCTGTCCCTTCTCCAGACGCACCGCGCTCCACAGTCCGTGGATCTTTCCATACTGCTGGTTCGTCCCCGTGAACTCCCAGTCCCCGAGGAGGTAGTCGAACTCGCCCTTGTGGGCGGCAAAAGAGGCCTGGATCTGTCCGGGCGTCTTCTGGGCGGTGGTCTGGGCGGACAGCGTGGCAACTCCGATCACCATCGCGGCGAGAATCACACGGCACTGCATGGCGAGCCTCCTTCATGGCACGTCGACGTCACTCCGGCGGCGCCCGCCGCTGCAGCCGCAGCTCGAGGTGGCGCCGCACGTCGGGCCATTCGCTCGCGAGGATGCTGTACATCACCGTATCGCGAGCGCTTCCGTCGCGACGGATCCCGTGGTGGCGTATCACGCCGTCCTTCTTCGCGCCCAGGGCCTCGATCGCGCGCTGCGACCGGAAATTGAAGTTGTCCGTGCGCAGGCCGACGACCTTGCACCCGAGCGCTTCGAAGGCATGGGCGAGCAGCAGCAGCTTGCAGGTCGTGTTGACGTGAGTGCGTTGCCGGCTCTGGGCGTACCACGTATACCCGATCTCGACCCGATCGACCGCGGGGACGATGTCGTGATACCGCGTCGAGCCGATGATGGCGCCCCCGGCCAGGTCGCGCACGCACCAGGGGAGCATGTGACCGTCCCGCTGTCCCTTCAGGGCGTCGGCCACGTACGCGCTCATTCCTTCCGGACGAGGCACCGCCGTGTACCACAGCTCCCACAGTTGGCCATCGGCGGCGGCGGTGGAGAGCGCGTCCTGATGCTCGTCCTTCAGCGGCTCCAGGCGAAGGCCACGCCCCTCGAGGACGGTGGGCTGCACGTTGATCATTCGCGTGAGGCTACCGGAAGAGTGGCGCCATGGGTAGCCGCCGGTATGATCGGCCTGTGGAGGCCAACCTCGCGGCGAGCCAGGCCCCGCCGCTGACCGCGGAGGCGATCGCGGCGCTCCGAGCGCATCGGCGGGATCGGGACTGGCCGATTCCCTGAGCGCACACCGGGCGCGCCTCGTCCTCGCGTTCTTCGCGATCTACGTCATCTGGGGCTCGACCTATCTCGCCATACGCGTGGCGGTGGAGACGGTGCCGCCGCTCTTCGCGGCCGGGGTCCGCTTCGCGATCGCGGGGACGATCCTGTATCTGTGGGCGAGGACGCGCGGCGCCGACGGTCCGTCCGGCCCGCAGTGGCGGAACCTGACGATCCTGGGCGCGCTCATGTTCCTCTTCACCTACAGCGGCCTGTTCTGGGCGGAGAAGAGCGTTCCCTCCGGCATCGCGTCCGTGCTCGTGGCCAGCGTCCCCCTGTGGACGGCGCTCCTCGGGATGTTCGTCTTCAAGCGCGAGCCGCGGCGGTGGAGCACGATGGGGGAGATCGTCCTCGGGCTGGCCGGCGTCGCCACCCTGGCCTTCGATCCGCGCGGCGGCCGCGTCAACGTCGTCGCCTGTCTCGTCGTCGTGGCCAGCCAGATCGCCTGGTCGCTGGGCACGGCCCTCACCACGACCATGACGCTGCCCGGGTCGGACCTGATCACCGCGGGCGCCCAGATGATGGTGGGGGGCGCGATGCTCCTGGCCGGCTCGGTCGCCCTGGGCGAAGTGCCGCCGCTGCCCCGGATCTCCCCCGAGGCCGCGGCCGCGATCGGCTACTTGATCGTCGCCGGTTCCCTGATCGCGTTCACGGCCTACGAGTGGCTGCTCACCCAGGTGTCGACCACGAAGGTGACCAGCTGCGCCTACGTGAACCCCGTGGTCGCCCTGGTCATCGGGCACGAGCTCAGTGGGGAGCCGATCGGCGTCCGCACGATCGTCGGATGCACCCTCGTGCTCGCCAGCACGATCGCGCTCCTCCGCCGGCGCGAGCCCTCGCCCTGAACCACGGGCCAATCCCCGAGGCTAGCGGCGGCGCCGCTTCTGGAAGATCGAGATCTTGTAACCGTCCGGATCCTCGACCGAGAACCCGCGCGCGCCCCAGGACTCGTCCTTCGGCTCCTGGGCCAGGGTGCCGCCGCGCGCCTTGATCTGCTCGGCCAGCCGATCGGCGTCCTGGGTGGTCTCGGAGTAGAGCCGGAACCCTTCGCCCTTCACGCGGTCGCGGCCCTTCTTCCAGTCGTCCTGGCCGAGCATGAAGGTGACGCCCCCGGCCTGCATCTCCACGCCCATGAGCTGGCCTTCGTGCTCCCAGCGGTCCTTCACCACCAGACCGAGCACGTCGCGGTACCAGGCGATGCTTTTCTCGAGGTCGTTCACGGTGAAGCTCGGCGCGACCGAGCTCAGGGTCAGGCCCGGGGGCGCCGTGCGCGCTCGCGGCGCCTTGCTGGCGCGGCGGGCCGGTCGCTTCGCCGCGGGAGCCTTCTTCGTCCCGGCCTTGGTCTTCTTCCTGGTTGCCATGGGAGTACCTCCGGTCTTTCGAGATTAGCACTGCGCCGCCCATAATCGGGCCACGCGATTCGTTCGCG
>QHVP01000021.1 GCA_003222295.1 Acidobacteriota bacterium
GTCTGCGCGCGCCAGCCCCAGGCAGAAGGCGTTGACCAGGGGGTTCTTCGCGTAGCAGTCCTCGAACATCACCTCGCCGCCCACCGTCGGGCAGCCGAAGGCGTTCCCGTAGCCGCCGATGCCGGCCACCACGCCCGCGATGAGGCGGCGGGTGTGCGGATCGGTGGGCGGGCCGAAGCGCAGCGAATCCAGGATCGCGATGGGCCGCGCGCCCATGGTGAAGATGTCCCGGAGGATCCCGCCCACTCCGGTGGCCGCCCCCTGGTACGGCTCGATGAACGACGGATGGTTGTGGGACTCGATCTTGAAGACGGCGGCCAGGCCGTCTCCGATGTCCACCGCGCCCGCGTTCTCGCCGGGCCCCTGCAGCACGCGCGGCCCCTCCGTCGGCAGCGTCTTGAGATGGATCCGGCTGCTCTTGTAGGAGCAGTGCTCGGACCACATGACGGAGAAGAGGCCCAGCTCGGTCAGGTTGGGATCGCGGCCGAGCGCCTTGCGGATCCGCTCGTACTCGTCGACGGTGAGGTTGTGCTGGGCGAGCAGCTCCGGGGACACGGTGGCCATGCGCAATCTTAGCCCGGGGGCCGGCTCACCTCAGCTCGCGACACCCGTCGGCGCAGCGGATGTCGGATTGGCCGGGCGAGCCCGCAACGAGCTCCTCCCTCGAGCCGCTGGCGACGGCACAGACGCGGCCGGTGGCGTCTCCGCAGAAGGCCCGGACCCCGGTCTTGCCGGCCGCGGCCGGATAGGCGATCACCGCGAAGGCGTCCGTGCTCGACGGGGAGATGCCCTTGGCGGCCGCCGCTCGCGCCCCGCCCTGCAGCTCGTGGACGTAACCCGAGCGAGGCCCCGCGAACAGGGCGGCGTCGATGAACGTCGGTCCCGTGTAGTCGGGGATGCAGGCTTGCGGCCCCGAGAGGCACTCCCACCGGCCGTCGTAGAACCCCTGGTTCACGGTCTGATAGGCGGCCTGGGCGGAGATGACCGTGCGCACGTTGCCGATGGCGCTCGCTTCGTTGGCGGCGACGCGCGCGCGCAGAAGGCTCGGGATCGCGATGGCGGCGATGATCCCGATCATCATCGGCACCACGAGCACGAGGGCGACGACCACGGCGACCAGAACCCCGACCGGAATCGTGCCGGAAGCCGGTGGCGCCGCCCTCTCGCGGCCCGCGGCCGCGAGCAGGTAGACGAGGAACACGAGGCTGATGCAGGGGACGAACGAGACCAGGGCCAGCCAACCGGACTGGCCGAGGTCATGCAGCCGGCGGACGGTGGATCCGACGCTCACCATGAAGGCGATCGGGATCCAGACCAGCGCGAAGAGACCGATGGCGATCCAGGCGCCCTTGTTCTTGTCGCCCGCCGCCGCCATCAGCGCCGCCCCCGCGCCGACCACGATCAGGCCCACGAGGCCGAAGCCGAGGTGGGCCACCGCGAACTCCGAGCGCGTGAAGCGCCCGCTCCACGCGAAGCATCGCCGCCAGAGGACGAGCGGATTCAGCGTGTGCGGCTCGCCGTCCCTCGCGGGCAGGGCCGCGCCCGGAATGGGCGGGAGCACCGCCTCCGCTCGGACCCAGCCCTCGAGTCCGGCCCGCCAGACGAGGGTCCCCGGGCCGAGCCGGCGTACGACTTCGACGAGCTCGGCGGCGGTGTGCGGCCCGCGCTGTATGCCCGCCTCCACGTAGAACCATTCGCGTTCCTGCATGCCCGCGGAGAATAGGCGAATTCGCTTGCCGCCGGAAGCCCTCTTGCCTATGATCCCCCGTCGCCGCCACGGGAGAGACGCACTTCATGGTGACTGTCTGCGCCTGGTGTGAACGCTATCTCGGGCCGCCGGATGTCCCCGTCACGCACGGCATCTGCGCCGCCTGCAGCGCGCGCCAGCACTGGCACGATCATCCGGTCCTGGTCGTCTCGCGCCATCGCGAGGCCCTGATCCCCGTCCTCCGCCAGCTCCTGCAGGGCAGCCCCGAGGTGAAGATCGTTCTCGAGCGGCGGCAGGACGAGCGCCGGCAGTCGAGTTTCGTTCCCGTGCCGGGGGTGGAGCGCCGCGGCGGGGGCGACCGGCGCCGGCGCGGCGACATGCGCCTCCTCTGACTTCCGGCTTCCCGGCCGGGCCGCGTTAGAATCGAGGGGGCCGGGCCATGAACTATGTCGTCCTTGCCGTTCCCGTCTTCTTCCTCCTCATCGGCCTCGAGCTGCTGATCGCCCGCCTCCAGGAGAAGGACTACTACTCCCTGAGCGACTCCGTGGCCGACCTCGGCTGCGGCCTCGTCTCGCAGCTCGTCGAAGTGGCCTTGAAGACGTCCCTCTTCGCGGGTTACCTCCTCCTCTACCAGCGGTGTCGGCAGTTCGAGATTCCGGTTCATTCCGTCGCGGCCTGGGCCGGGTGCCTGCTCGGGTACGACTTCCTGTACTACTGGTTCCATCGCAAGAGCCACGAGGTGAACGCGTTCTGGGCCGCGCACGTCGTGCACCACCAGAGCGAGGAATACAACCTCGCCGTCGCCCTGCGCCAGGGGGCGTTCCAGGGCGCCGTCTCGTGGGTCTTCTACCTTCCGCTGGCCGTGATCGGGTTCCCCCCCCTCATGTTCCTCACCGTGTCCTCGCTCGACACGCTCTACCAGTTCTGGATCCACACGCGCGCGATCGGGAGGCTGGGGCCGCTGGAGTGGGTGCTCAGCACGCCCTCGAACCATCGCGTGCACCATGGGCGGAACCCCAAGTACATCGACCGCAACCACGGCGGGATCCTGATCGTCTGGGACCGCCTGTTCGGGACCTACGTCGCCGAGCAGGAAGAGCCCGTCTACGGCATCACGACGCCGCTCAGGAGCTGGAATCCGGTGTGGGCCAACCTGCACTATTGGGCTGACCTCATCGGGAAGGCACGACGGGCCGCGCGGCCCGCGGACAAGCTGCGCCTGCTGCTGGCCCGTCCGGGGTGGCTCCCGGCGGACCTGGGCGGATTCCAGCCCGCGCCGGAAGTGGACCCCGCGGGCACACCGAAGTTCATGACCTCCGCGCCCGCGGGGCTGAAGGCCTATGCCTTCGTCCAGTTCCTGATCACGATCGCGGTCGGGACCCTCTTCTTGTTCCGGCAGGGATCCTGGCCGCCGGCGACGCGGTGGACGACGGCCGCTTTCGTCGTGGCCGGCCTCGTCGCCTGCGGCGGACTGCTCGAGGGCCGGCGCTGGGCGGCGCCGGCGGAGGCGGCTCGCCTCACCGCCGCCGTTCCCCTCGTCCATGCCGCGGACGTCCTGCACGCGTCCTGGATGCCGGCCCTGATCACGGCGACCGCCGCCCTCGCGATCGGCGCATGGCTGTGGCGCGTCGCGTGGGTCTCCGTCGACACCCGGGCGCTGGAGTAGCTACTTCTTGGCCGCGGCCGCCGCGGCCTTGTGGCAGGTCTCGTCACCGAGCGGCGTCCATTTGCCGTCCTGCTGCATCTCCCAGTTGTGCGTCAGGGTGTCACCAGCGCCCTTGCCGAAGGTGTCGCGCGTCGAGAACTTCTGGCCGCCCATGTAGGAATCCCCCGAGAAGACGATCTTGTCGCCCTCCCAACCGGGGGCCGTGGTCTGGGACCAGCCGCCCATGTTGTCGACCCAGAACATCACGTGATGCTTGGCCGCCGGATCGTAGGTCATGTGGAACATGCCCTCGAAGGGAGGCATGCCCGGGCTCGTCCCCTTGACGACTCCCGACTCCCAGAAGCCGCCCAGATCCGAGTGCGTGCGCACGGTGGAGGTCATCTTCCCGCCCGGCCCGAACGGGCTCGCGGACATCGTGCCCGTGCAGGTCCAGTTTCCCTCGAAGAACTTGAGCTGCGCGATCTCCGGCGCGGGCTTGGGCATCGCCATGTCCGCCTTCGCCGGCTTCTGGGCGGGCTTGCCCTTCGCCTCCTGCGCGAACCCACACGGGGTAGCGGCCAGCCAGACGGCGGCCAGGACTGCGATCGTCGGTTTTACGGTCATCGTCCCTCCTCGATATGGCGAGGCTACCGCACGTGCCGCGGCACGTGCGGAGAGAAGAGGAGAATCCCGGCTCAGCGCGCGGCGGGGCTCAGGACACGCGCGAGCGCTTCGAAGACCTGGCGGCCGTCCGCCGAGCCCAGCTCGGACTCGGAGGCGCGCTCGGGATGCGGCATGAGGCCGACCACGTTGCGGGCGGCGTTGCAGACGCCCGCGATGGCGGCCGTGCTCCCGTTCACGTTGGCGGCGGGATCGAGCCGGCCGTCCTTCGTCGTGTAGCGGAACACCACCTGGCCTTCGCCCTCGAGCCGGGCGATCTCCTCCGGCTCGGCGTTGAAGTTCCCCTCGCCGTGGGCGATGGGCATGGTCAGCACGCGGCCGGCCGGTATGCCGGCGGTGACGAGGGTGTCCGTGCGCTCCACGCGGACGTGCACGGGCTGGGACAGGAACTTCACGCCGCCGTTGCGCAGCATCGCTCCCGGCAGCAGGCCCGCTTCCTGGAGGATCTGGAACCCGTTGCAGATGCCGAGGACGGGGCCGCCCGCGCGCGCGAACTCCCCCACCGCCTTCATGACCGGGCTGAAGCGCGCGATGGCGCCGGTGCGAAGGTAATCCCCGTACGAGAAGCCGCCGGGCAGGACCACGGCGTCGAGGTCCCTGAGGTCCGAGTCCTTGTGCCAGACCAGGCGCACGTCCTGGCCGCAGACCTCGCCCAGCACGTGGACGGTGTCGTGATCGCAGTTCGAGCCCGGGAAGACGACCACCCCGACCTTCACGGCTCCACCTCCACCCGATAGCTCTCGATGACGGGGTTGGCCAGCACGCGGCGCGCGATCTCGTCCACGGTCTCTCGCGCGCGCTCCGCCGGCATCGACTCGAGGTCCACTTCGAAGAACTTTCCCTGGCGCACGTCCGCCACGCCTTCGTAGCCCATGGAGCGCAGCGCTTCGTGGATGGTGCGGCCCTGGGGATCGAACACCGACTTCTTGAGGGTGACGTACACGCGCGCCTTGGGCATTTCTATTCCTGAATGATTCGTGGCGTGGGCCGCGGGATCTCGATCCCGGCCGCGGTCAGGCCGTCGTGGACGGCCTCGTAGACCTCGGTGCGGGCCAGGCCCTGCTCCGCGTAGTCGCGGGCCCAGAACATCACGACGAAGTTTACGGCGGATTCGTGCAGGCGCGTAATCAGGACGACCGGCTCGCGCTCGGGATCGACGCGGGGCGAGAGGAGCGCGGACCGGCGCAGGATCGCCTTGACCCTGGGGAGATCGCTGCCAAAGGCCACCGCCACCTCCGCGCGCGTCACGATGTGGCGCGTGGGGCGGCTCTGGTTCACGAGCCGCTCCTTCACCAGGAGGCTGTTGGGCACGATGACGACGGTCTCGTCGCCCGTCTTGATGACGGTGGCGCGCATGCCGATCGACTGCACGTCGCCCACCTCGCCCGTCGCGAGCTGGATGCGATCGCCCACGCGGAAGGGGCGGTCGAGCAGGATGGTGAAGCCCGCGAACATGTTCGAGAGCGTGTCCTGGGCGGCGAGGCCCACGGCCAGCGAACCCACGCCCAGCGACACCACCAGCGAGGCCACGTTCACGCCGAAGTGCTGGAGGAGCATGCTCAGCGCGATGAGGGTGATGAAGACCTTGCCCACCTTGGAGAAGAGGGGGTTGAACTCGCGCGCGAGCTCGCTGGCCGCCGCCTCCGGATGCGAACGGGCGGCGTACCAGTCGAGGAGGATGGAATAGGCGCGGGCCAGGGCCAGGGTGACGAGCAGGACGCCGAAGGCGAAGATCACGCCGTCCACCAGGGTGTCCACGCGCGCGGAGACGGGCATGCGGTTGACGGCCGCCCAGGCCCCGAACAGGAAGAGCGCATATGTGATGGGCCGCTTCAGGGCGGAGAGCAGGCGCTGGTCGATCCCCCGCGCCAGAGGACGCTCGATGGCGACGCCGATCAGGTACGAGGCGAAGCGCGCGCCCAGGTAGGCGGCGGCCAACAGGGCCAGGCTGATCAGCAGCTCCCGGAGCGCGGGATGGTCCGTGAGGAAGGCCACGGTCAGGAGGCGGCGCCGCCGTCCGCCCCGAACACGCGCGCGAAGATCGCGTCCACGTGGCCCAGGTAGCGCTCGAGGCGGAAGACCTCGTCGAGGTCGTTCTCCGTCAGGACCGCCCGCACGGCGGGATCGGCGGCGACGCGCGCGCGGAAGTCGCCTTCCGTCTTCCAGGCCTCCATGGCGTGCTCCTGCACCACCCGATACGCGTCCTCACGCCGCATCCCGCGCGCGGTCAGCTCCAGGAGGAGCGGGCCGGAGAAGACGAGCCCGCGCGTGGAGTCGAGGTTGCGCCGCATCCGATCGGCATGGACGCTGAGGCCGCCCACGATCTTCGTCATGCGGCGGAGCATGTGATCGAGGGCGAGGAAGCTGTCGGGGATGATCACGCGCTCGACGGACGAATGCGAGATGTCGCGCTCGTGCCAGAGGGCCACGTTCTCCAGGGCGGCCACGGCGTTGCCGCGCAGCAGGCGGGCGAGGCCGGTCACCTGCTCCGCCCCCACCGGGTTGCGCTTGTGGGGCATGGCCGAAGAGCCCTTCTGTCCCTGCGCGAACGGCTCTTCCACCTCCCGCACCTCCGTCTTCTGCAGGGCGCGGATCTCGGTGGCGAACTTCTCGAGGCTGGCCCCGGTCAGGGCCAGCGTGGCCATGACCTCCGCATGGCGGTCGCGCTGAAGGACCTGCGAGGCCACGGGCGCGGGCCGGAGGCCCAGGCGCCGGCAGACCTCCTCCTCGACCGCGGGCGGCAGGTGCGAGAACGTGCCCACCGCCCCCGAGAGCTTGCCGACGGAGATGGTGTCGCGCGCTCGTTCCAGGCGCGTGAGGTCCCGCTGCAGCTCCGCCCACCACAGGGCGAGCTTGAGGCCGAAGGTCATGGGCTCGGCGTGCACGCCGTGGGTGCGGCCGATCATGGGCGTCGTCTTGTGCTCGTGCGCGCGCTTGCGGACGGCGTCGGCCAGCGCGCGGACGTCTTCCAGGATGAGGCCGCAGGCTTCCTTCATGAGCAGCGCGAGCGCGGTGTCCACCACGTCGGACGAGGTCAGGCCCCAGTGCAGCCAGCGGCCCTCCGGCCCCACGCTCTCCGCCACGTCGGACACGAACGCGATCACGTCGTGCTGGACCTCTTGCTCGATGGCATCGATCCGCGCCACGTCGAAGCGGGCGCGGGTGCGGATCGCCTCCAGCGCTTCCTTCGGAACGACGCCGCGCTCGGCCAGGACCTCCGTCGCGGCCAGCTCCACGCGCAGCCAGGTCGCGAACTTGTTCTCCTCCGACCAGATGCGGGCCATTTCCGGCCGGGAATAACGGGGAATCATGAGAGGGGCCCCTCGCTAGCCGTCAATCATCGCTCAAGCGGGCGCGCGCCCGCTCACCGTCATCTACGGACACCGAACAGCGGCCAGCGGTCCGCGGGGATGATCACGTTGATCGGATCGAACCCGCCGGCGAAGAGCACGACCGCGAGCCCCGCCTGCAGCGCGAAGGGAACGAGCCACACGGCCGCGGCTCGACTCCGTCGCGGGGAGCGCAGGAGCGGCGCCAGTCCCTGTCCAGCGGCGAGGGCCAGGGCGGGCATCGCGAAGTACTCGAAGCGGAAGGCGATCGGCGTGAGCACGGCCAGCAGCGCGAGCAGGCCCGCGGCTCGCCGCAGCCCTCTTCCGACGAAGAGCAGCGGTGTGGCACCGAACTTCAGGACCGCGTCCTGCAGGATCTTCCCGAGGTGGACCCACCGCACGCGCAGGTTCCCGGGCTCCGCGTGGATGGAGGTCAGCGTGCGAACGGTCAGCTCCGCGGCGGCGCGATAGTAGACGAGCCAGGCCAGCAGCGCGCCCGCGGTGAGGCAGGTGGCGATACGCGCGGCCAGCGTCGCGCTCATCCTCCGTCGCGCGAGGCTCCAGGCGAGCCAGGCGGCGAGCAGCGCGGCCAGGGTCGCCGCCGCGCCCGGGTGCGCGAGCAGCGCGAGGGCGGCCAGGAGGGAGGCCGTGACCGCGTTCACCGGGGCCAGGATCGCGACCAGGGTGGCCAGCGAGAGCCAGGAGCCGGCGATGTTGGCCGTGATCCCCTTCGCCAGCACGAGCACGGCCTCGGGCATCACCGCCGCCGTGGCCGCCGCCGCGGCCGCGGCATCCGCCTCGCCCCCGGCCGCGCGCATTAGGGCCCAGACGAGCAGCGGGCTCGTCGCCTCGAACAGGCCCATGGCCAGGCGCACGAGGAACTCGCCGCGCACGTAGTCTCCGGGCGCGACGAACGGCGCGAGGACGGCGTACAGGGCGGGAGGGTAGGGGATCGGCTGCTCCCGTCCCTCGGCATCGGAAACGGCGCTCGCGATGAGCTGGCCTTCCTGGAACCGGTGCACGTTGTGCGCGTGGAACAGGGCGTCGATGGACGGGAAGGCGGGATGGAGCACGAAACCCAGGCGGAGAAGGCAAGAGGCGGCGACGAAGGCCGCGGCGAGGGCCTCCATTCGCAACGCACGGACCGCGATGACGGAGACGGCCAGGGTCGCCGCCATGGCGACGAGGAGGCTCGGGAGACGGTCGGCGAGGAGCACGGGCCAGCGCCACAGGAGCGCGCCGGTTCCCGCCGCCAGGGCGACAGTCAGGAGGAGCGTCACCCCGGAGGGCGCGCGGAACACGGCGCCGATGGCCAGCGTGAGCACCACGAGCGCGGCCAGCGACGCAAGCACGCGCGCCCCCGGCCAGCGCGGGCTCCATTGGAGCTCGACCGCGCCCACCCGGTAGGCGGCCCGCCCCGGTCTCTCCTCGGCGGACAGTGCGAGTTCGAGCCGGCCCGCGGCGTCAGTCGACGCGTCGAAAGCGGCCGGCCGATACACGGCGCCGACGAGCTGCCGGTGCACGGGGACGTCGTTGGCGGTGACGACGAGCACTTGCGCGCTCGGCAGCGCGGACCCGACGGCGAGGGCCACGTGGAGGAGCGTCCGCGGCGGCAGGCCGCGCAGCGCGATCCGAGCCTCGGGCGATGACACGCGGAAGCCGCGGATGAACGGGAGCTGCTCCGCGCCCGGGGCCCGACGTGGCCGCCCCGGCTGTGGACGTGGGGTGAACGGGCTGAATCCCGCGAAGAATGGCGTGTCCCACCGGCCGTCGGCGGCGATCTCGGCTGAGCCGGCCAGGCGATAGCCGACGGCGCTCAGAAACAGCGCGCCGGCCCCCAGGGCCGCGGCACGGAGCGCCGCCGCGGGAAACGCTCCGTGCGGAAGAGGCATTTCGCGCGGAGTCTAGCATGCGGCCCGGCGCCGTCCCGAGGGCGGACGCTCTCGCCCCGCGGTTGCAGCGCCCCCACGGGCGGAGGAACATTCCCGCCATGGAGCGGTACCGCATCGAGGTGGACGAGGCCGGACCGCGCGTGGCCGTCCCCTATCGGGGGCCGCAGCTTCTCAGCCACCCCATGTACAACAAGAGCACCGCCTTCACGCGCGAGGAGCGGGCATCCTTCGGCCTGGCCGGTCTCCTCCCGGACGCGGTGAGCACGATGGAGATGCAGGCCGCGCGCGTGCACGGCAACATCGTCCGCAAGGACGACCCCGTCGAGCGCTACATCGGCCTGGCCGCGCTGCAGGACCGCAACGAGCATCTCTTCTATCGGGTGCTCGCGGACCACCTCGAGGATTACCTGCCCATCGTGTACACGCCGACCGTCGGGCGCGTGTGCCAGATGTACAGCAAGATCTTCCGCCGGGCGCGCGGGCTTTGGATCACGCCGCGCCAGCGCGGCCACGTCTTCGAGGCTCTCGGCAACGCCCCCTACGAGGACGTTCGCCTCATCGTGGCCACGGACAACGAGAGCATCCTCGGCCTCGGCGATCAAGGCGCCGGCGGCATGGGCATCCCCATCGGCAAGCTCGCGCTCTACACGGCGGCCGCCGGCATCCATCCCGCGCACACCCTGCCCATCAGCCTCGACGTCGGCACCGACAACCAGGCGCTGCTCGAGGACGACCTCTACATCGGCTGGCGCCGGCCCCGGCTGCGGGGCGACGAATACCATGCGCTGGTGGACGAGTTCGTGCACGCCGTCCGACGACGGTTCCCGAAGGCGGTGCTCCAGTGGGAGGACTTCCGGAAGGGCACGGCGTTCGCCCTCCTCGACCGGTATCGCAAGGTCTTGCCGTCCTTCAACGACGACATCCAGGGCACGGCGGCGGTCGTGCTGGCGGGGATCCTGGCCGCCTCGCGTCTTCTCGGGATGCCGCTGGCGCGGCACCGGATCGTCATCCTGGGCGCGGGAGCGGCCGGCATCGGCATCGCCCGCCTCGTGCGCGAGGCGCTTCAGCGGGCGGGCCTCCGCGGCGACGAGCTGCGGCGCGCGCTGGCCGTCCTCGATTCGCACGGCCTCGTGGTCGAAGGCGAAGATCCGGCCGAGGACTACCGCCGCGTGCTGGCCTGGCCGGCCGCCCTGGCCGCGGCGGACGGCCTCGAGCCCGGCCACGATCTGCTCGCCGTCGTACGCGCGTTGCACCCGACGGTGCTCATCGGCGTGTCCGGGTCCGCCGGCGCCTTCACGGAGACGGTCGTGCGCGAGATGGCGGCCCACGTCGAGCGGCCGCTCGTCTTCCCGCTCTCGAATCCGACCAGCCAGGCCGAGGCCTCGCCGGCGGACGTCGTGAAGTGGACGGAAGGCCGTGCGCTGGTCGCCACCGGCAGCCCGTTCCCGGCCGTGGTCCACGCCGGCCGCACGCGCCGCATCGGACAGGGCAACAACGTCTTCGTCTTCCCGGGCGTCGGCCTGGGGGCGCTGGTGGCGGAGGCGCGCGAGATCACCGACGGGATGTTCCGAGCCGCCGCCGAGCGCCTGGCCGACGAGCTGCGCGAGGAGGACATGGAGGCGGGTGCGCTCTACCCGCCCATCCCGGCCCTGCGCCACGTGACCGCGCACATCGCGGAAGCGGTGGTGGGCCAGGCGCGGGCGGATGGGGTGGCCGCGGACGTGCCGGGTGAGGACGTCGCGCGCCGCGTGGCGGAGGCGATGTGGGAGCCACACTACATCCGGCTGGTGCCGGCGTGACACGCCTGGCCGTCCTGGCCGCGCTCCTGCTGCTCGACCAGCCAATCCGCCCGTTGGTGGCCGCTGAGCAGCCAATCAGCCCATTGGTGGCCGCTGAGCAGCCAATCAACCCGTTGGTGGCCGCCGAGCAGGACATCCGCTTTCGCGACCGGGTGGACGTCGAGAGCGTGGTGGTGGACGCGCGGGTGGTGGACGGCGCCGCCCGTCCGATCCTGGACCTGACTCCGAGCGATTTCCGCCTCAAGGTCGACGGCCGGGCGGTGCCCGTGCAGTCGGTGACGTGGGTCGACGACAGCGCTCCTCCGGATCCGGAAGCGACGATCGCGGCCGGGCAGGCCGGGGCCCCGCTGCCCCCACGCGGGCGCCTGATCGTGTTCTTCTTCCAGAAGGACCTGGAGTCGTCGCGCGTCATGGGCTTCCTGCAGATGCTGCGGCGAGCCCGCAAGATGCTCGACGGCCTGGGCGAGCAGGATCGCGTGGCCGTCGTCTCCTTCGATTCCCATCTCAAGGTCTGGACCGACTTCACCGGCGACCGCGCGCGGCTGCGGCACGTGCTCGACCGATCGATCCTCTTCGAGCGCCTGCCCCTCCTCGGTCCGGGGGACGCGCCCTCGCTCGTCGAGCATCTCGAGCCGGGGGCGGGCAAGCGCGCGGCGGCGCCGGAGACGGCCCTGCTCCAGCTCGGCGAGGCGCTCAAGGAACTGCCGGGGGCCAAGAGCCTGGTCCTGTTCGGATGGGGCATGGGACGCTGGTCGCCCGGCTTCGGCGTGTTCCTGGAAAGTGACTACGGCCCGGCCCGCCGCGCCCTGGTCGAAGGCCGCGTCACCGTGTTCGCGCTCGACGTCACCAATGCGGACTACCACACGCTCCAGGTCGGCCTGGAGCAGGTGGCGGAGGACACCGGTGGCTTCTACGCGAAGACGCATCTGTTTCCCGGCCAGGCCCTCGCCCGTCTCGAACACGCGCTGGCCGGCCATTACGTGCTGACGTTCACCAGGCCGGATCTCCCGCGCGGGGAGCACGCGATCGACCTCGACCTCGTCCGCCGCAAGGGCAGCGTGCTCGCGCGGCCGTCCTACGAAGGGTAGCGGCTCAAAAGAGCCGTAGCTGCTCGGGCCCCTTCGCCGCGCGGGGCGGCGCGGTCACCGGGATCCAGTCCATCCCGTCCGGCTCCGCGATCTCGAGCCGCACTTCGGTGCGGCCGCGGCGCCGCAGCGCGTTCTCGGCGCTCATCCGGGCCAGCTCCGGATGATTGTTCTTGCGGGACAGATGGGCCAGCACCAGCGTGCGGCAGGTCTCGCCGAGGCCGCGCACGATGTAGTCGCCGACGTCGTCGTTGGAGAGATGCCCCAGGCGGCCGAGGATCCGCTCCTTGAGCGACCAGGGATAGGCACCGTCGCGCAGCATGGCCGCGTCGTAGTTGGACTCCACCACGACGGTCTCGCAGGGCCGGAACGCGTCCACCAGCGTTCGATTGACGTGGCCGAAGTCGGTGGCATGCCCCATGGAGACGCCGTCGCCCGAGAGGACGAAGGCGACCGGGCCCGCGGCATCGTGCGGGATGGGCACGCCCGTCACGGTGAGACCGCCGTAGGCGCGGGGCTGGCCGAGCTCGAGCACGTCCCAGCCCGCGATGTCCACCGCCCCGAAGCCGCCCGCGGCATACGTGCCGCGGCTGCCCAGGACGCGCACGCCCCATTTGTTCGAGAACGAAGCGGCCCCGCGTGAGTGGTCGTTGTGCTCGTGGGTCAGGATGATCGCGGCGATCGAGGCGGGATCGATGCCGAGGGACTGCAGGCGCTCGGCCATCTCACGCGGGCCGAGCCCGGCGTCGATGAGGATGAAGCTGCCGCCGCCCTCCACGAGGGTGGTGTTGCCCGAGCTGCCCGACCCCAGGACGCGGAAGCGCACGCGCCAGGATGATAGGCCAGGGCACGGTCGCGCGGGGGGAAATCCACGACGCGAGCGATTCGCGAATGGGAACCGAAGAACTCGCCCGACGCCTCCTCGTAGACGTCTCCGTGGCGGGGAGCCATCGCTCCGCTTGCCAAAGAAAGAGGAGGTCGTCCATGCGCAAGGTTCTCGCTTCGGTCGTGCTCCTGTCGCTCGCGGGGTGTGGTGGCGGCGGCAGCTCGCCCACCGCCGTGGTTCCCACGCCTGCCCCCGTCCCCTACGCCGCGATCACGGCGACGGGTGCGGGGGCGCTCGTGCTCCATCCCAGCGCGGTCCGGGCGTTCGCGGTCGCCTTGGAGACGCCGATCCGGATCACTGAATCCTCGGGCGGCTCCGCCGATTGGGGTTTCGCCCGGATGCAGATCTTCAACCGTGGACTGGAGGTCGAGCGGACGGAGCTCACCGCGACCGACATCCAGCGCGCGGGCGCCGGACGTGTCGACGGCCACAGCAACCGGGTCCACCGGGTGATCTTCCGGTTCAACAGCTCCAACTTCGACCGGATCGACCTCACCCTCGGATTCAGCGACCTGAAGGACGCGCGGCAGTTCACCACGAGCGTGCCCTTCAGCTCGTTCACGGAAGTCGAGCTTTCCCTGACGCCGGCGAGCGTGGCGCACTCGCGGACTCCGCTCTAGGCGGCGTCGCCCCGCGCGGGCACGCGCCACCGGATAGGGCTTGCCCGCGCGGATGCTAAGCTCCCCGCCGTGGCCACAGCAACGGGTGCGCTCTGGGGCGTCGCCGCCGCCGGGCTCCTCGTCTCCCGGCTGTCGCCGCCCTACACGTTCGTCGTGCTGGCCCTGGGGGCAGCGCTTGGCGCCGGCCTCGCGCTTGCGCTTCCCGACGGCGAGTCCCTGCGGCACCCCGTCCTCGCCTTCGTCGGCGCCGTCGCGGCCACCCTGATGACGGTCGCAGCCGAGCCGACCTTCTTCCTGCTCGTGCCCCTCGTCGCCGCCGCCGCGGCCTGGCCCTTCTCCGCGCCCCCGGAGAGAGAGGCCCCGCTTCCGCGCTGGGTCCTGCCCGCGGTGTTCGCCGCCTCCGCGGCCGCGCTGTTCGCACAGTCGGCGCATCGCCACTGGACCTTCGCCAGCGGCGGGCGCGACCTGGGCCTCTTCTACCAGACGCATTGGCTGATGGCGCACGGCCAGCCGCTGCTGAACACGGTCATGGGGATGCCCGTCTTCGCCGACCACATGACGTTCGACGACTTCCTCGTCGCGCCGCTCCTGCGCCTGCACGACTCCGCCGCCACCCTGCTCCTCGTGCAGGCCCTGGCCGTCGCCTCCGCGGTCTTCCCCATCCAGGCCATGGCGGTTTGCCTGCTCGCGCGGCCGCGGCTCGGTCTCGGCCTGGCCGCGGCCTGGGTCCTCGCCCCCGACGTGCACATGGGCGTGATGTTCGACTACAACCAGACGCCGGCGGCATCCGCGCTCCTGCTCTGGGCGGCATGGGCCATGAGCTGTCGCGGGCCGGTTGCGGTCGTGATCACGACGCTGCTCGTGTGTGGGGCGAAGACGAACTTTTGTCTCTACCTGGCGATCCTGGCCGTGGTGTTGTCGCTGCGTGTGATTTCCTGGAGACGGGCCTCCGCGGTGATCAGCCTCTCCATCGTCGTTTTCGTCCTGGAGCTGGCGGTTGTCTTCCCCTGGTTCCGCGCCGGCGGCTTCCGGCACTGGGAGTTCGAGGAGCTGGGCGAGGGCCCGCGTGAGATCGCGGTGTCGATGGTCACGCGCCCCTTCCACGCGGCCGCGCTGCTCGTGGAGCATCCCCAGAAAAGGAGGTCGCTGCTCCTCCCTCTGGCCGCGACCGGCTACGTGGCCATGGCCGACCCTGCCACTCTTCTCCTGCAGCTTCCGAACTGGGCGGAGCGCTTCCTGTCTTCGCACCGCACGCGTTGGTGGGGCTACTACTACGGCATGCCCGCGGTGGCGACGGCGCTGGTGGGCGCCATCCTGGGGGCGCGCCGCCTGCAGGCGGTCGGGCGCGCGGGCCCCCGACTGGGAGGCTACGTCGCCGTCTGTGCGCTGATCGCCGGCGTGTTCCCGCCCTACAAGACGCCGGACGGCGATCGCATCAGCCCGCTCTACACGTCACGGCGACCCTATACGGCGGAGGACGGGGACGTGCGCACCCAGCACGCCGCCGTGCGCTTCATCGGCCGCGATCCGAGGCTCAAGGTCGCCGCCCAGTACCACCTGCTTCCACACCTGGCCGGCCGGCCCTTCATCTACGAGCTCGACCACGCCACGGACGCGGACGTGGTCGCGCTCCAGCTCAACGGCGGCACCTGGCCCGACGGACGGCCGTCGTGGCGGCGGCTCGTCGCCGCGGTCTGGGCCACCGGTCGGTTCCACGTGGCCTTCTGCCAGGGCCAGACGGTGGTGCTCTTTCGCGGGCCGGAGCCTTCGGTCCCCTGCCCGTCTTGGGACGCCTTCCGGGCGGGCGCGGCGACGCCGGCGCCCGCGGAAGCGGCCGCGCCACCCGAGCGCTGACCGCGGTCAGCGTCCACGCGCCAGCTCGAGGCGCAGCTTGACGAGGTTGGCCGCCCCGGAGACGATCTGCTGCACGCCCATCTTGCTCTTCCCGCGCGTCCGATCGACGTAGCAGATCGGCACTTCGCGCACGCGGCGGCCTGCGCGCGCGCTCCAGTACAGGATCTCGACCAGGAAGGAATAGCCGGTCGAATGGAGGCGCGGCCAGGGGATCTCCTCGACCACCTCGCGCCGGTAGGCCCGGAAACCCGAGGTGCAGTCCCGTACGGGCAGCCGGAAGAGCGCGCGCACGAACGTGTTCGCGGTGGCGCTCAGGCCGGTGCGGTAGGCCCCCCAGTTGCGGATGGCCCCGCCTTCCACGTAGCGCGATCCGATGACCACGTCCGCGTCCCCGAGCGCGGAGAGGAGCGACGGCAACGCGGACGGGTCGTGGGAGAAGTCGCAATCCATGCTCGCGACCACCTCCGCCCCGGAAGCGAGGGCGGCCCGGAAGCCGTCCGTGAGCGACTCGCCATATCCCTTCTTCCCGCGGCGATGGAGGACGCGCACGGCGGGGTCGGCCCGGGCCAGGGCATCCGCGATCTGCGCGGTGCCGTCCGCGCTGGCATCGTCGACCACCAGCACCTGGACGTCCGGCGCCACCGCGCGCACGCATGCCACCACCGCGGCGAGGTTCTCCGCCTCGTTGAGGGTGGGCAACACGACGCACGCGCGGGTCAGATACGCAGCTGGGTCGCCCGCGGGCGATAGCGGCCGAGGTTGCCGAGAATGCTCACCCCGAGGCCGCCGGAGAAGATCGTGTCGGCGATGCGGCAGACGTCGTCATCCGTCACCGCCTCGATGCCCCCGATGATCTCGTCGAGCGAGAAGCGCCGCTCGAAGT
>QHVP01000360.1 GCA_003222295.1 Acidobacteriota bacterium
TCACACGCATCGGGTTCGGGCCTGGATTCGTGACTTGATGGGTGACGTGGGCCTCCCGGAAGCCGACGCTCCCGACGTCGAATGTCACCGTCTCCGCGGGCTTGCCGGGCTCGGTGAACACGAGCGTCCCCGGAGTCAGGATCACGCCCACGTGCGCGAGCTCGTGCGTATGCATGCTGGCCGCGGCCGCACCGGGCGGGAAGAAGGCGTCCTTGACGCGCACGCGCGCGTTCTCGAGCACGACCTTGCTCGTGGGCCGGGGGCCGCTCGTGGCCGGCGGCGCCGGAGCCTGGCCGCTGGCGCGCACGCCGATCCCCGAAGACACGAGCGCCATGACGATCGCGCCCGCCAGCATTCCCCAGAGGAACGTCGTCCGGCCTGAGCGCATCGAAGCCTCCTTGATGGGCCGTGGAAACGGGTCCGTCATCTCTGCCGCCGTGGAATCACGGGCAGCAGGATGTGGGACGCGTGCTCCGCATCGTGGTAGACGGTCTGCTGGGCCACGCGCACCTCGTCCGTCGTGCCGAAGGGCGCGCCCGTATTGGGATTGCGGTCGAACTGTGGAAAGTGGCTGCTCGTCACGTCGACGCGGATCCGGTGTCCCTTGCCGAAGGCGACGGACGTGCCCACGAGGTCGATCTCCATCCGATATACCTGGCCGGGGGTGAGGAGGCTCGGCTTGCTCGGGCCGTCGCGGTAGCGGGCGCGCAGGATTCCCTCCGCCATGTTGTAGCTCGACCCGTCCGGGTAGACGTCCACCAGCTTGGCCACGAAGTCGGTGTCGACCGCATCCGACGAGGCGTAGAGCACCACCTTGACCGGACCGGTCACCTCGAGCTCCTCGGTCAGGAAGTCCGAGGTGTAGACGAGGACGTCGCGCCGGCCTTCGATGGGGCGCTGGTCCATGGGACCGGCGGGTGTGGGCGTGCCGCAGCAGTTGTTTCCCCCCAGCGACGGGACCGGATCGTCCGGGTCGTACCGGAAGCGATCCGCGGTCGCCGGACCGGCGGGCTTGGTCCAGGCGAGAGCGCCGTCTCCGCGCGCGCGGCTTGCGTGGCCGCCGCTCGCGAAATAGAGCGGCCGGTACTCCGTCCGGGCCAGCGGATACTCGCGCTCGTACACCCACTCGTTCCGGCCCATGACGAACAGCTTGACCGGAGGCTCGGTGGTGAGCCCGTTGTCGATTCCCTTCAGCCAGTAGTCGTACCACCGCAGTTGCAGGGGCAGCGGATCGACGTTGGCCTCGGGTCCGAAGTCCAGGGCTCCGTATTTCTGGGACGGACCGTGCCCCCACGGCCCGATCACGATGTGGCTCAGGCGCCGGGCGGTGTCCGACCCGCCCTGATGGCTCATGCCCACGTATCCATGCAGCGTCCCCTGACTGAAGATGTCGAACCAGCCGCCCAGCGTGTGCACCGGAACCTTGATCTTGTCGAACCGCTCCTCCGAGTTGAGCGGCTTCCAGTAGGCGTCGTAATCCGGATGGGCCAGCCAGTCGTCGTAGAAGCGGGCGTGGCGTCCCACCAGCTGCTGCATGGTGTTGAGGGGCAGGTGCCACTGGACCTCGTCATAGTGGATCGCGCGCAGGCCGGGCACGGTGTGGGGGCCGGGGTTCTGCATGATCCGCGATTCCTGGCGCACGGGTCCCCAGCCGAAGTTGAAGGAGAGCCGCCAGCCGCCGTTGAGGGTGATCCAGTCGTGATAGAGGCTGGTGGAGGCCACCATGGGGAAGATGGTGACGAGGCCGGGGGCGCCGGCCTGCGCGGCCCGCCACTGGTTCTGTCCGAGATAGCTGCCCCCCTGCATCGCGACCTTCCCCGTCGACCACGGTTGTTTGGCCGCCCACTCGATGGTGTCGACGCCGTCCTTCTCGTCGTCGAAGAAGGGTTCCCAGCGTCCCTCCGATTCGTGCCGCCCGCGGATGTCCTGGAAAACGTAGACATAGCCCCGTTGGGCGAAGTAGACGGCCGCGTCGTAGGCGGTGGGGAAGCGCTCGGTGCTGTACGGCGTCCTCGACACGAGGACCGGGTAACGGCCCTCTCCGACCGGACGATAGACGTCGGCGTAGAGGATCACGCCATCGCGCATGGGGATCGCGACGCGGTTCTCGAGGCGGATGTCGTTGCGCGGGGGGACGTCGGCAGGGAAGCGCACGCGCGGCGCGTCTTCGGCGGCCAGGGAGGGCCGCCGCGGGATCAGGACCGTGGCGGCGAGGACGACGAGCAGCAGGGCAACGCGCTTCATCGGCCTCAGGCCTTCTTCGCGAGCACCTGACGAAGACGGCTGGCCACGATCCTGTCCTCCCCGGGCTGCATCATCCAGACGCCGACGACGAGGGCCTCCTTCTCGTTGCGGATCGCGATCGACGGCTCCCCGTCGCGCATGGCCTTCACCACGGCCGTCGCCCCCGCTTCGTCCCCGCCGTCCCAGGTGATGCGCACGTGGGGCACGTGGTTCGAGACCGGGGGCACGAAGACCTCGGCCTTGACCCCGGGCACGGCCGCCGCGCTGCTGCGGACCAGCTCGGCGCGCCTTTCGAACTCGCGGCCTTCGAGCGCGTGGTCCTTCTTCACGAACAGCTCCAGCGCCACCAGCATGGCGACCATCTCTTCCTTGTTGACCTTCATGCCGCGTCCGACCGTGTTGCCGTTGGGGGGCGCGTTCAGACGGGCGGCCTCGATGAGCGCCTTGCGGCCCAGGAGCAGGCCCGCGCTCTGGGGCCCGCGGATGCCCTTGCCGCCGGAGAAGGCCACGAGGTCGAAGCCCATGCCCGTGTACTTCCAGAAATTCTCCACCGGCGGCACGTCGGCCGCCGCGTCGTTGAGCGTGGGGATGGAGTGCTTCTTTCCCAGGCGCACGAACTCCTCGTCCGGGATCGGGCCCGGAGGCGCGGCCGCGTTGTAGAAGAGCATCATGGCCGTCCGGTCGTTGACCGCGCGTTCCAGCTCGTCGGGCGTCTCCACCTCAACCAGCCGCACGCCGCAGTTGCGGACGGCATGGTCGTACCCGAAGCGGTGCGCCTTCTGGATGATGACCTCGCTCTTCATTCCGGCCAGGTTGGGGAGGTCGACCATCTTCTGCTGATCCTTGCCCGTGAGGACCCCCGCCGTGGCGAGGGTCAGGGCGGAGGCCGCTCCCGACGTCACCATCGCGCCTTCGCAGCGGAGCAGCGTGGCGATGCGCTCGCCGACCCGGTCGTGGAGCTCGTCGAGCATGACGAAGTGCTTGGAGGCGTAGTTGATGGCCTCCATGACTTCGAGCGGCATCAGGGAGGCGGTCATGGCCGTGTACGTCCCCGCCGCGTTGATGAAGGGGCGTACGCCCAGCTCCCGGAAGTAGTCGCGCCCGCCCTTGGCGGCGGGGGCAGCGGTCGCGGTTGCGTTGCTGGCCGCGGTGAGGCCTCCCATCAGCGGCAGCGCGGAGAGGGTCTCGAGGAAGCGTCGTCGGCTCGACATCGTGTTCTCCTCCTGTGGGTCAGCTTGGCTCACGCCTTCGCTCCCTGCCGCGCGAGCTGGCCGCACGCGGCCGCGATGGGGCCCCCGCGAGGCCATCGCACGAGGCAGCGCACTCCGCCCGCCTGCACGAGGCTCTGGAAGACGAGCACGCGCTCGTCCGAGGGGGCGCGGAGGGAGCTGCCGGCGATGGCGTTGTGCGGGATGAGGTTGACGTGCGCGGGCAGGCCGGTCAGGAGCGCGACCAGACGGCGGGCGTCTTCATCCGTGTCGTTCACGTCCTGCCAGAGCACGTACTCGATGAAGTAGCGGCGCCCCGAGCCCGTGGCCTGGTCTTCGCGCAAGGCGCCCATGAGCGCGCCGATCGGCCAGACACGGTTGTGAGGCATGAGCCCTTCGCGCTGCGCGTCCGTGGTCGCGTTGAGGGACAGGGCCAGGTGCGCGCGGCTCTCCTTCAGGAACCGCTTCATCTCCGGCAGCACGCCCGAGGTGGACACCGTGACGTGGCTCCAGGCAAGGCGCGGCGGGGCGTCCTCGGTGAGGACGGTCAGAGCGGTGAGCACCTCGTCGAGGTTGTCCATGGGTTCGCCCATGCCCATGAACACGACGTTGCGCGCGGGCTGGCCGGGCGGCGCCTCGGCCCGGGCCACCGCGTACTGGAGCACGATCTCTCCGGCCGTGAGGTTGCGCGAGAAGCCAAGGGTCGCCGTCGCGCAGAAATGGCAGTGCCGCGTACAGCCGGCCTGGCTCGAGACGCACACGGTGGTGCGGCGGGAGGCAGGGATGAGGACCGTCTCCACCGTCGCCGCCCCGAGACTCAGCGCGAGCTTGGTCGTGCCGTCCGGCGCGTGTTGTCGCTGTGCGAGCCGCCACTCGGGAAGCGGCGCGGCCTCGCGCACCGCGGCCCAGGCCTGGAGGCTGACCCCGGCAATACGCGTGGGGAGCGCCGACGGCAGCGGGCGGGCGTCGAACAGCCACTTTCGCGCGACCCGGGCGCGGGTGCGGCTCCCGAGGAGGGCGGCCAGGTCGGCCATGGGCAAGCCGGTGAAAGTCGCGCCGGGCACGACGGCATTGTAGGCGGTGTCCTATGATCGCGGGATGCTCTTGCCTCCGGCCGAGCTGCCAGAGTTCTTCGGCCTCATCGACATCTATCTCTTCGACCAGCTCCTGAAGGGCCGCCTGACGCCCGGCATGCGCATCCTGGACGCGGGCAGCGGTGCCGGCCGCAATCTCCCGTACTTCCTGCGCCATGGCTTCGACGTGTGCGCGGTGGACGCCACCCCGGGCGCGCTCGATCAAGTCCGTGGGCTCGTCGCGGAGCTGGCGCCGCGGCTTCCGGCCGCGAACTTCCGCGTGGAGGCCCTGGACGCGCTGAGCTTTCCCGACCAGGACTTCGACGCGGTCATCGCCAGTGCCGTGCTCCATTTCGCCCGCGACGAGCCGCACTTCCGCGCCA
Organism: Acidobacteriota bacterium; assembly: GCA_003222295.1. Classification (GTDB taxonomy): domain Bacteria; phylum Acidobacteriota; class Vicinamibacteria; order Fen-336; family Fen-336; genus AA29. The sequence continues at coordinate 4,909 of QHVP01000360.1, forward strand.
TGCTGGGGGAGCTCTGGCGCGTTTTGCGGCCCGGAGGACTCTTCTTCGCGCGCCTCGCGTCTTCCATCGGCATCGAGGCCCGGGTGCAGCCGCTGGGCGGGGGCCGCTACCACCTGCCGGACGGCAGCGACCGCTTCCTCGTGACGGAGGCGCTCCTCGCCGGTCTGGCCGCCGCGCTCGGCGGCACACGAAAGGCGCGCTAATCGAGAGACGCGCGCGATACACTCTCGCGGTTCCCTCGAGGTGCCCGATGACCACGGCCGCGCTCCGACCGATTCTCTGCTTCGCCCTCCTCCTCGCCACCCTCCCCGCCCGCGCCGACGACGGCAAGATCGCGCGCGAAAAGGACCCGTTGCGGGGGCTCGAATTCCGTCTCGTCGGCCCCTTCATCGGCGGCCGCGTGGCGCGGGTGACCGGCGTCGCCGGCGATCCGCGGACGTACTACGCGGCGACCGCCTCCGGCGGCGTGTGGAGATCCACGAACGGCGGCCACGACTGGAAGCCTGTCTTCGACGACCAGCCCATCGCGTCGATCGGCTCGATCGCGGTCGCTCCGTCCGATCCGAGCGTCGTGTACGTCGGCTCCGGCGAGGCGAACATCCGTGGCAACGTCGCCGCCGGCAACGGGATCTACAAGTCTGTGGACGGGGGCACGAACTGGACCCAGGTCTGGAAGCAGGAAGGCCAGATCGGCACCGTGGCCGTGCATCCCCGCAATCCCGACATCGCGTTCGCCGCCGTCCTCGGGCATGCCTTCGGCCCCAACGCGGAGCGCGGGGTCTATCGCACGCGGGACGGGGGGAAGACCTGGCAGCAGGTCCTGAAGAAGGACGCGGACACCGGCGGGAGCGACGTGGCCATCGACCCCTCGAACCCGAGTGTCGTCTTCGCGGGACTCTGGCAGGCGCGCCGCCGGCCGTGGGAGATGACCAGCGGCGGCCCGGGGAGCGGCCTCTACGTCTCCCGGGACGGTGGCGAGACCTGGAAGGCGCTCACCAGGGACAACGGCCTGCCCGAAGGCATCTGGGGCAAGGTGGGCGTGGCCGTGGCGCCTTCCGACTCGCGTCGCGTCTACGCGCTGGTGGAAGCGGAGAAGGGCGGCCTCTTCCGCTCCGACGACGGCGGCGTGAGCTGGTCTCTGGCCAGCGGTCACCATGCCTTGCGGCAGCGCGCCTGGTACTACTCGACGATCACCGTGGATCCGAAGAACCCCGACGTGGTCTGGTGCCCGCAGGTGCCGATGCTGCGCAGCGTGGACGGCGGCAAGACCTGGAAGAAGGTCAAGGGCATCCACCACGGCGATCACCACGATCTCTGGATCGATCCCGCGGATACGCGGCGCATGATCAGCGCCAACGACGGCGGCGTCGACCTCACGCTCGACGGCGGAGAGAGCTGGTTCTCGCCGCGGCTGCCCCTCGGCCAGTGCTACCACGTCGACGCGGACAACTCGCAGCCCTACCGGGTGTCGTGCGCGCTCCAGGACCTCGGCACGGGCTCGGGGCCGAGCAACAGCCTCTCGTCCGACGGCATCAACCGCGGCGAACGCGCTACGACCACCGGACGGGCCAGGCGCGCGCGGTCGGGGCCTGGCCCGACAACCAGTCCGGCCACGGGGACGAGGACGGGCGCTACCGGTTCCAGTGGACGGCGCCCATCGTGGTCTCGCCCCACGACCCCAAGGTCGTCTACCACGGCGGCAACGTGCTCTTCCGCACGAGTGACGGCGGACAGAGCTGGGCCGCGATCAGCCCCGACCTCACGACCAACGACAAGTCGAAGCAGAAGTGGTCCGGCGGCCCGATCACGGGGGACAACACGGGGGTCGAGCACTACTGCACGATCTTCGCCGTCGCGGAATCGCCGCTCACCAAGGGTCTCATCTGGGTGGGCAGCGACGACGGCCTCGTCCACGTGACGCGCGACGGCGGCGCCACCTGGACGAACGTGACCGCCAACATCCACGGCATTCCGGCCTTCGGCACCGTGGACCTCATCGAGGCCTCCCACCTCGATCCCGGCACCGCCTACGTGGTGGTGGATGCGCACCGTCTCGACGACATGCGTCCGTACCTGTACAAGACGACGGACTACGGGAAGACGTGGAAGAGCCTCTCCGCCGGCCTCGCCCCGGACGTCTACCTGCACGCGGTGCGCGAGGACCCGAAGAAGAAGGGCATGCTCTATGCCGGCACCGAGCGGGGCGTGATGCTCTCGCGCGACGACGGCGCGACGTGGGAGCCGCTGAAGCTGAACCTGCCCGCGGTCGCCGTCCACGACCTCGTGGTCAAGGGCGACGACCTCGTCCTCGCCACGCACGGCCGCTCGATCTGGATCCTGGACGACCTCACCCCGATCCGCGAGATGTCGGCGGAGGTGAAGGCGCAGTCGGTTCACCTCTTTCCCTCTCCCGTGACCACGGCCTGGCGCTACCGCGGCTCTTTCCACGAAGACGGACCGGGGGAGAACCCTCCCGCCGGCCTCGTCGTCCAGTACTGGCTCAAGGAGAAGCCCAAGGGCGACGTGACCCTCGAGGTGTACGACGCGGCGGGCACCCTCGTCCGCAAGCTCTCCAGCAAGGAGGATCCAGGCGAGATCCCCCCGGACGATCCCGATGCGGAACGCAGCACGAAACGGAAGCCGCCCCTCAGCGCGGAGGCGGGCGTGAATCGCGGGAAGTGGAACCTCATGTGGGCGGGCGCCACCAAGATCACGCGCGCGAAGATCGACACCGGCGACCCCGAGAACGGGCCCCTGGTGGTTCCGGGCACCTACACCCTGAAGCTGTCCGCCGACGGCCAGACCTCGACCGGGACGGTCGAGGTGCGGCCGGACCCGCGCGTCCAGATGACGGCGGCGGAGCGCGCGGAGCAGCTCCGCTTCGGGATCGAGGTGCGCGACGCGATCACGAGGCTCGCGGGGATGGTGGAGAGCATCCGCTCGGTGCGCGACCAGCTCCGGACCCGCGGGCAGCTCCTCGCCACCAATGGAGCGGCGGCATCCTGGGTCAAGGCCGCGGACGAAGTCGTGCCCCGGCTCGATGCCCTGGAGGCGGAGCTCCACAACCCGAAAGCCGAAGTGGCCTACGACATCCTGGCCCAACGCGGCGGGGCCAAGCTGTACTCGCAGATCACGCCGCTCCTCGACTGGGTGCGCGACGCGGACGGCCTTCCGACCCAGGGCATGAAGGAGATCTTCGCCGCGCGGCTCGAGGAGCTCGCTCGCCTCGACGCGGAGTGGAAGCGACTTCAGGCCGCGAGCGTCGAGCCCCTGAACGAGCAGGCGCGAGCGCTGGGGTTTGCCTTCGTGACCGTCCCGGCGGAGCCGAGCCGGCAGCCGGGCAAGCCGGACGCCCCACGGTGAGCCGTTCCGGCGCTTCCCACACGACGCGCGTCATTGGAGCTGGAGGTACGAGTACCCGACACGCAGACGGCCGGTGATCTTCGGGTCGAAGCAGTAGAGGATGGCCAGCGTGCAGAAGGCGTGCGACAGGGCCAGTGGGAGCAGATTCGGATGGCGGTCGTAGATCCAGCACCACGCGAGGGCGGCCACGAGCGTGACCGGAGCCAGGAACGGGTTGGGCAGGTGGAGAGCACCGAAGACGGCCGCGGCCAGCAGGATGCCCTGGCGACGCGAGGTGGCCGCCTGGGCTTCCCTCAGCAGCACCGTCTGGAGAGCGAACTGCTGCCCGGCCGCCCAGGGCAGGAGGAACGCGAGATCGCCCCACGGGTTTGCTCGTCGTGGCACCGCGCCGAGCGTCGAGCCCACGACGCACAGGACGAGGACGGTCGGCAGGGTGAAGGCGGCGGCGCCGCGAAGGGCAGGCCAAAGCGCAGACCGGCGCAGTCCCCACTCGCCCGTCCGCACGGCCCGCCAGATTGACAAGGCCAGCACCAGGAACGTCACGAGGGGGCTGACCGAGCGCGGCGTCCGTGGGGCCAGCACCCACGTGTAGAGAAAGATGATCGCGACGATGGGCAGCGTGAATCTCAGCTCGGCCATCGCTTGATCGTATTTCCCGCGGAGGGTAGCGTGTGATCTCGCCGCCATGAAAGCGCTCGTCTACACGGGTCCGGGCCGCGTCGAGATCCAGGCCGTCGCCAAGCCGGCGGTCCAGACCGGTCATGCCCTCCTCGAGATCCAGGCGTCGGGGATCTGCGGCTCCGACATCCACGGCTTCCTCGGGCACAGCGAGCGCCGCCAGCCCGGGCTGATCCTCGGCCACGAGGCGGTGGCCACGATCGCGGAGGTCCACGCTTCCGTCACCGGCTGGAAGGCCGGGCAGCGCGTCGTGGTCAACCCGCTCATCCACTGCGGCGGCTGCGCCGCCTGCCTGGCCGGGAAGCAGAACCTCTGCGCGAGCTGGAAGGTCCTCGGCATGGACCGCGTCCAGGGCACCTACGCCGAGTTCGTCGCCGTTCCCGCGTCGTGCCTGTATCCGCTCTCGACCGACCTGAGCGAACAGGAAGCCGTGATGGTGGAGCCGCTCGCCAACGTGGCCCACTTCTTCCGCATCACGCTGGCTGAGATCCCCGACTCCCTCACCATCCTGGGTGCGGGACCGATCGGGATCCTCACCCTCGTCATGGCCAAGCTGCGGGGAATCGCGCGCGTCTGTGTCGTGGACAAGAACGAGGCGCGGCTGCAGGCGGCGCGCACGCTCCGGGCCGACCACGTGGTCGCCAGCGGCGCGGAAGACCCGGTGGACGCCGTGCGCGGCTGGAGCGACGGCGGGACCGAGTTCGTGATCGAGACCGCGGGGATCTCCGCGACCCGGCGGCAGGCGGTGGGCTGCACGCGCCGCGGCGGCCGGATGGTCTTCGTGGGGCTGGCCGAGAACCTCTCGCCGCTCCCCTGGATCGAGATGATCCGCGACGAGAAGTCCGTCTTCACGACCTTCTGCTACGCACCGCGCGACTTCTTGACGGCGCTGCGGCTCATCGAGTCGCGGCAGATCGACCTGCGCCCGTGGACGGAGACCCGCTCGCTGGACGACGGACAGGCGGGCTTCGAGAAGATCGCCTACGACCCGGGCTCCACGCTCAAGATCGTCTTCAAGGTCTGACCCGCTTCACCTCGAAGGAGACGTCGAACTCCGCCGCTCGGCCTGCGCCCGGCGGCTCGACCACGAGCTCGAAGCCGCGCTGGTCCTGGCGGCCCTGCTCGATCGACCCGGGCTGACCGGGGGCGGTGAGGATCGTGGGCCCGGTGCGCAGGCGCGCGCCCGCAGGCAGGGCCGCGCGCCCGTGAAACGCCGCCCCCGACCCGTCGCCGAAGGCCGCCCCGTCGATCGCGAACGGGCCATCCGCGTGCAGGTACCACTCGAAGGTCCTCGGCTCCGCGGTCGCGAGCCGGTCGCGCACGCGGAATCGTCCGGGCGCTTCGAACGAGAACTCGCGGCGAAACTCCGACAGGCCGGCGGCGGGGGGATAGGCGGCGGCGATCTCGGCGACGATCCGGGCGGACGCCGGTGCGAGCGTGGCCTCCGTGATGCGCACGCGGTCGAGGGCCGCGCGGTCCATGCCCTCCCAGGCGTCGTGCTCCTTCTCGAGCCCCTGGCCGAAGCCGCCGACCACGACCGTGTTGTGGTGCCGTGCCTGGGGCCGGCCCGCGTAGCCGGTGTCGCCCACGACCAGGCGGCCGTCCGCCCAGACGATGAAGCTCCCCGCATCGGGGTGCGCGTGGCCCGTGCTCGGCCGCCATTCCGGCACCTGGGCGAGGAGCCGAGCGGCGCGATGGCCTTCGGGCGGCCCGGCCTTGAAGGCGAAGGCGAGGGCGTCCTTCTCCCAGGAGGTGCGGAAGAAGACCACGCCGGAATCCTCGAACCGGTGCTGCAGGGGAAGGCGGGCCATCGGCGCCGGCGCGAGCGACGCGTCCCGCCACAGGAGCGTCCAATGCTCCTCGAGGCTCGTGTGGCCCAGGGCGTGACAGCGGTCGGCGACGGCCTGTGTCTCCGGATCGCGCAGGCGCGCGGCGACACGGTAAAGGAGGTTCGCGTTGCTTTCCAGGGTGCCTCCCGGATAGAGCCGCCCGATCTCCTCGCCGCGCCGCGCGCGGGTGAGCGGACCCTCCCAGGCGTCTCCGAAATCGAAGGCGTCCTGCCCGTTCGGGAGCAGCTCGTGCGCGACGTACAGCTTCCAGTTGCGGTACGGCCCCAGCTCCCAGACGCTCTCGCCGGTGGCGTGCTCCCAGGCATCGGCGAAGTGCACGAGCCAGGGGGCGGAGAAGATCCAGTACTCGATGCCCTCGTAGTAGTAGCCGTCCGGGGAGAGGAGCTGGTTCGCGCGGTGATGGTGCGCGTAGGCGGTCGCCGCCCACTTCTCCGCATCGGGCGACTCGCCCATGAGCGCGAGCGCCGCCACCGCGAGTCCCGCCGTCGGGATGAAGTCGTGGTTCTGCGTGAACTCGAACCGGCCGCGTTTCGCGCTGGGCGTGAAGTACTCGTGGACGAGGGCGGCGTGGCGCTCGAGCGAAGCGCGGATGAGCGCGCGCTCTTCGGACGTGAGCTCGGGCCAGAGGAGATCGTAGGCCCAGCCGATCGCGTAGAGGAGGTGCCCGGCGGCCAGGTCCACGATCGGCTTGTTATAGGTGTAGCCCCAGGGTTCGTAGGAGGTGGCGGCGAGCGTCCACTTCTTCGCCGCCGCCAGCAGGTCGGGCCGGCGCTCGACGGCCCAGGCCAGGCTCACGCCCGCGATGGCGTGGGCCACGTCGTTCTGGGCGCGGCGCTCCTGCGGGCCGGGCGGCGGGGGCGGGTCTCCGGCGAGGGCCGGGAGCCCGGCCAGCACCTTCTGCCAGTCCTCGCGATGCGTGGTGCGCGCCCGCGCGCGCAGCGTCTCGAGCTCGGACGCGGTGACGAACACGCGCGGATGGACGCCGACCAGCTCCGGCTTCAAACGCACCGGCCGCGCGAGGAGCTGCGCGAAGGGAGGGATGGTTTCGGCCTCTTGGGCCGAGGAGGCAGCAACGGGGAGGGCCAGGATGAGGATGGCCACGGAGGAAAAGATTGAGGCTCGGATCATCCTTTGATCACCACCCGCTGGATGCGGCCAGCAAGAAGGAAAACGGCGGCCAGTCCGAGAGGACCGAGAACGCCTGCGATCACGAATACCGGCGTGTACCCCATGGCGCCCACCACGCGTCCCGTGTTCCAGTTGTAGAGCACGCTCGCCACCGCCGCCGCCGTTCCTCCGAGGCCGGCCACGGAGGCCACGGCGCTGCCGGGGAAGAAGTCGCTCGGCAGGGTCTGCACGTTGTTGATCCAGACCTGGAAGCCGAAGAGCACGACCCCCATCCAGGCGAGGGCCACGTAGGGGCTCTCCGCGCGCATGGCGAGGATTCCCGCGGGAAGGAGCAGCGCGCCCGCGGCCATCACCGTCTTGCGCGCCCGGTCCGCGCTCCAACCGCGCGCGATGAGGTGTCCAGAGGCCCAGCCGCCGGTCAGGGCCCCCAGGCCGGCGGCGAGGAACGGGAACCAGGCCGACCAGCCGACCTGCGCGAGGCTGAAGCCGCGCGCCTCCTGGAAGTAGCTCGGCAGCCAGAAGACGTAGAGCCACCAGATGGGATCGGTCAGGAACCGGCCGACGACGACGGCCCACACCTGGCGATAGCGGAGGAGCTCGATCCAGCCGGGATGCCACGCCTCACCCCTCGCGCCGCGCGACCTGGCGGCTTCGCGCTGCCCTTCGAGGATATAGGCGCGCTCCTCCTCCCGCAGCCAGGGATGCTCCGCCGGGAGGCGATAGAGGAAGAGCCAGAGCACGAGCCAGCCAAGACCGAGACCGCCCGTGATGATGAACGTGGGCCGCCAGCCCCAGTAGGAGGCCAGCAGGGCGATGAGGGGCGGCGACAACGCGCCTCCGACCGCGGCTCCGGTGTTGAAGATGCCCATTCCCAGGGCGCGTTCCTTCGGTGGAAACCACTCGGCGATCGACTTGGCGGCTCCCGGCCAGTTGCCGGCCTCCCCGAGCCCGAGAACGGAGCGCCAGAAGGCGAAGCTCGTCATGCTGCGCGCGGCCGCATGGGCGACGGCGGCGATCGACCACACGACGATCGAGATCGTGAACCCGATGCGGGTCCCGACCGCGTCGTACAGCCGGCCGGAGAGCATCTGGCTGGCCGCGTAGGCGATGAGGAAGGCGTTCTGGACGGCCGCGTATTCGGGGTTGCTGAGCCCGAGATCGTCGCTGATGGACTTCTTGAGGACGGCCACGGTCTGGCGGTCGACGTAGTTGATGACGGTGGCGAGGAAGATGAGCCCGACCATCCACCAGCGGAGGCCCGACACCTTCCTCATCGCATCAGCATCCCGCCGTTGATCTCGACCGTTTCCCCGGCCAGGTACGCGGAATCGCGGCCGCACAGGAAGGCGATCACGCGCGCGACCTCCTCGGGCGTGCCCGCGCGCCCCATCGGCACCATCCTCTCCGCGGCCTCGAAGGACTCGCGCGGGGTGAAGCGGTCGTGGAAGCTCGTCTGGCCGATCAGGCCCGGGGCCACGCAGTTCACGCGCACGCCCCGGGGCGCCAGCTCCTTCGCCATGGCCCTGGTGAGCGAGATGAGGCCGCC
>QHVP01000361.1 GCA_003222295.1 Acidobacteriota bacterium
GGTGGTGACAGGCGCGGCTCAGGGCGCCCCAGGCCTCGTGAAGCTGGGCCGGGAGCGTGCCCGCCGGTGTCATCATGCGCAGGCAGACGAGCTGGGTCTGCGTCGACACCGAGTCCAGCGGCACCTGCCGAGCCGTCCAGTACGCATCGACCGCCTCCTCGAGGGCCTGGCGGATGAGCAGGGCGGCGGCGCGGGGCCAGAGGCCGGCGGTCGAGGGATCCGCGCGGCTGAGGAGGTCGCGGGCGAGCTGGAGCACCGCGCGCGTCTCGCTCAGGGCCGGCCTCGCATCCAGAGGGCCAGGTTCTCCGCGGACCGCGCGAGGTCGATGGTGGGGACCGGCCCCTCCGCGCCGTGCGCGCCGCGGTTGAGCATCTGGAACGTGTCCGGAAACGCCGGCTCCGCCTTTCGCAGCGAGGCCAGGACGTCCCCGCCGCGATCCGGATCGTCGAACAGGGTCAGGGCCACGAGCTTGGTCAGGCCGTGGCTCGCGTCCGCGAGCAGCTCTTCGACCGCCGCGTAGTTCTCGCCCTTGGCCAGCCGGCGGCGGCGGTCGGCCTCCATGCAGGCGGCCTCGACCGCGAAGCGGCACAGGCCGGGGATCACGCGCCGCGCCGCCTGGGCCGGAAGCCCGGTCGTCTTGGCCACCGCGAAGGCGTCCGCCAGGTACTTCGACACGGGATCCAGCGCGCGCCGCACCTCGACCGCCGAGTTCTCTCGCCGCGTGACCTCGATGATGGTGGCCGGGATGCCCAGGCGCCGCACCGTCTCCGCCAGGCGATCGTCGTGCGTGAACACCACGGCCTGGCGGGAGACGGCCGCCTTCTGCAGGACGCGCGCGAGGCCGTCCACGCGCGCGGGGTCCATGGACTGGACGGGGTCGTCGATCACGATGAAACGGAACGGGCTCTCCTCGAGGGTGGCGCGCGGGATGAAGAGGCTCAGGGCGAGGGCGTTGAGCTCGCCCTGGGACATGACGCCGAGGGCGGCGGTGGCGACGCCGTCCACGGTGACGTCGAGGTCGACCCGGCGCTGGCTGGCCGCCCCCGTGAGGTGGATCTGCGCGACCTTGACGTTGCTGCCCTTGAGGAGGTCGTCGCAGATGGCCTGGGCGCGGTCGGCGATGGGCGCGAACCGCTCGTCCCGCAGCTCTCCCGCCGTGTCCTTGAGCCACTTCTCCGCGGACTTGATGGCGGGGATGCCCGCGTTGCCGCGGACGGCGTCACGCGCCACCTGGACCCAGGAGGCGAGCTGCACGGCGAGCGGGCGCCACCGATCCTCGCGCTTGGCCAGCTCCACGGCCGCGGCGTCGCGGAGGACCTCGATCTTGGCGCGCAGGCCGTTCGAGGCCATCTCGAGGTTGCGCGCGAGGCCGCTCAGCTCCGCCCCCGCGCCCGCCGAGATCACGAGCTGCCAATCGGCGAGGCCCTGGAGGGCGGCCGGGCCCAGCTTGTCGAGGCCGACGCTGGCCGCGCGCTCGACCGCCTGCGGCGACGGCACCGCGAGCGCGAGGGCGGCCTTGCGCGCGGCCTCGGCCTCGCTGCCGGCCGCGGTGGCGGCGGTGGCGGCCTCGCGGAAGGCGGAGGCCTCCTTCCTCTTCTTCTCGTGCCACTGCTTGCTCAGCGCGCCCTCGCGGTCGCAGACGGGGCAGCCGCCGTCGCCGTGGGTATCGTGGAACGCGAGCGCTTTGTCGAGCAGGTCCGCGAGTTGCCGCGCGCGGCTGGCGATGGTGCCCGCGATCTTGCGCTGGGCCTCCTCCGCCTTGCGCAGGCGGTCGGCGGCTCTGGCGACGTCCTCGACCGTGGGCGCGGTCAGGGCGGCCAGGCGCTGGAGGGTGCCGACCGCGGACTCGTCCTGGCCCTGTCCCGTCGATCCGGCCAGCACGCGCTCGACCTTGTCGAGATCCC
>QHVP01000359.1 GCA_003222295.1 Acidobacteriota bacterium
GGCGATGTCCACCTCGTCCGCAACGAAGGGAGCGTCGTGACGGTCGTGTACGTGACGTCGCTCGTTCCGCGGGGCGCCGTGCGGCGGATCGATGAGCCGAGCCCGGGCAACTGACCCTTCTAGGCGTCAGCGAGCACCAGGAGCAGGAGGGGTGGGCATTGCCCACCCCTCCCTCTCGTTAGTTTAGGATCCCCATGCATGTCCGCTCCCGCTGCTTCGATCGATCCTGCTCCCAAGCCTTTCCCCCGCCGCGCCTACCGCTACTACGACCTCGTGATGGCCGCGTTCGTCACCGTCCTGCTGTGCGCGAACCTGATCGGCGCCTCCAAGGTCGCGCGGCTGTGGGGCGTGACCTTCGGGGCGGGCGTGCTGTTCTTCCCCATCAGCTACGTCTTCGGCGACGTGCTCACCGAGGTCTACGGCTACGCGCGGGCGCGCAAGGTCGTCTGGGCGGGCTTCGGCGCCCTCGTCTTCGCCTCGTTCATGACCTGGGCCGTGCTCGCCTTCCCGCCCGCGCCCGGCTGGCCGCACCAGGCCGCGTTCCAGACCGTCTTCGGATCGACGCCGCGCATCGTGCTGGCCTCGCTCATCGCGTACTTCTGCGGTGAGTTCTGCAATTCGTTCGTGCTGGCCAAGATGAAGCTGCTCACCCGCGGCCGCTTCCTGTGGACGCGCACCATCGGCTCCACGATCGTCGGTGAGGCGGTCGACTCGCTCATCTTCTATCCCCTCGCGTTTCTCGGCGTGTGGTCGCGCGAGCAGGTCATGCAGGTCCTCATCAGCAACTACCTCCTGAAGGTGGGCTGGGAGGCGGTGATGACGCCCGTGACCTACCGCGTGGTCAACGCGCTCAAGCGCGCCGAGAGGGAGGACTACTACGATCGCGACACGAACTTCACGCCCTTCTCGCTGAGTGCCTGAGCGCGCGCCGGAGGCGGCCGATCCGTTCCCGGCCTGGGTGGATGCGCTCCAGCGCCGTCATCGCCAGACCCTCACCTTCGCCGAGGTCCGCAAGGGACTGCAGGCGCTGTCGTCCCTTTACGTCGAGCGCCGCCAGAAGGTCACGGGCGGGGCCGCCCTCGAAGGCGCCGGCAAGCGGGCCGCCTTCGCGCTCTACTACGGCCCCGCGCACTTCCTCCTCGTCCGCGCGATCGTGCGCGCGCTGGGCGCGACGTCGGGGCTGCGCACGGTCCTGGATCTGGGCTGCGGGACCGGAGCCGCGGGCGCGGCCTGGGCCCTGGAGACGTGCGCCGCCGTGGACGGCATCGACCGCAGCGGATGGGCGGTGGAGGAGACGCGATGGACGCTCGCGCGCCTGCGCCTGCGCGGCACCGCGAAGAAGGGCGACGCGGCCGCGGCCACCCTGCCCGTCCCGCCCTCCGCCATCGTGAGCGCGTTCGCGGTGAACGAGCTCGACGCGGACGCGCGGACACGCCTCCTTTCCACTCTGCGCGGCGCTCCCGCGCGGGGAGTGCGGGTCCTCATCGTCGAGCCACTCGCGCGGCGGGCCCTGACCTGGTGGGATCAGTGGGCGGCCGCGTTCGCCGCGGCGGGGGGAAGGCAGGACGAGTGGCGGCTGGGCCCCGAGCTGCCCGAGAGCGTCGCCGAACTCGGGCGTGCGGCCGGGCTGGACGCGCGCACGCTGGGCGGCCGGTCGCTCTTCGAGCCCGGAAAAGAAGACGATCGACCCCGTTAACGGATGGAAGTCGTGGCCGGCTTCGTGGGGGCACCCTGCCCCACGCGCGCAAGCTCCTCCTCGACGAGACGCGCGAAGCTCTCGTAGGGTTGCGCCCCCACGACCAGCCGCCCGTTGATGAAGAAGGCGGGGGTCGAGGAGACTCCGTAGCGCTGGCCCTCCGCGGTGTCCTTCTGCCACTGTGCGCTGTGGCGGCCCGATTCGAGGCACTGGTCGAAGGCCGCGGCGTCGAGGCCGAGGGCGACGGCGCTCTGCTTGAGGTCCGCTTCCCCCAGCTTGTCCTGGTGCTCGAACAGCACGTCGTGCATCGCCCAGAACTTGCCCTGGTCGTTCGCGCAGGCCGCGGCCTCGGCCGCGCGCGCCGCGTTGGGATGGATCTGCACCAGCGGGAAGTCCCGATAGACGATCCGGATCTTGCCCGGGAACGACTCGTCGAGCTTCTTGAGGGTCGCGGTCGCCCGCGAGCAGAACGGGCACTGGAAGTCGGAGAACTCGACGATCGTGACCGGTGCGTCCAGAGGCCCGCGCGAGGGGTTGTCGCCGACGGGGACGGCGACGCGCGGGGGCTCGAGCATCACGCGCACGTCGGCCTTCGCCCGCAGGCCGCTCAGGAACTCGGCCTGCCGCTCGCCGACCCGCTGCTCGCGGAGATGGGCCTCGATGCGCTTGAGGGCGTCCGCCTCCGACATCGTGCCCATGCGCGCCTTGTTCTGCTCGTAGAAGGCCTTCTGTTCGGCCTCGGTCACGGGCGCGACCTTGGACTCCACCTCCTGCTTGAGGAGGTCGGCCGCCGTCAGCTTGCGCGCCGCCGCCTCGCGTTCGAGCAGGCGCCGCGCGATCTCGTCGTCGAGGATCTGGCGCTGCGCCTGATACTGCTGGGTGCGGAGCTGGAACAGACGCGCGCCCGCCATGTCCTCGAGCTGGCGGGCGGTGAACGGCTCGCCGTCGATCGTCGCCACGACGTCGGACGGTACGCTGGCGGCCGGGGATGGCGACGGCGCCGGGGCGACGGATTTTGGCGGGGGCGCGGCGGCCTGAGCGTTGAACGGCGCGGCCACCGCGGCCGCGAGCACGACGAGACCCAGCGAGCGAATCATCACGCCTCCTGGCATCCCATCAAGATACCAGTCCGCGCGCCGGTCCCCAAGCGCGCGGCCGCGCCCAGGGAGCGTCAGCGCTTCAGGGCGGCCCGGATGGCCGCGTCGAGCTGGCTCACATCGGCGCCTTCGATGAGCGTCCCGTTCACGAAGAACGTCGGCGTGGCGGACACGCCGAGGGCCATGCCGTCCGTCTGGTCGCGGCGCCAGTCCACGCGATGGCTTCCCGACTGCAGGCAGCGCGCGAAAGACGGGCTGTCCAGCCCCAGGTCGCCGGCCTGGCGGATGAGGCCGCTCAGATCGAGCTCACTCTGGTTGACCAGCATGCTGTGGTACATGTCCCAGAACCGGCCCTGCTCCAGCGCGCACATGGAGGCCTCCGCGGCCCGGCCGGCGTCGGCGTGGGTGCGCTCGATCGGGAAGTGCCGGTATACCAGGCGCAGGTCGGACGCATAGGCGGAGACGAGCTGGTCCACCACCGGGCTGGCCTCCGCGCAGTGCGGACACTGGAAATCGCAGAACATCACGACCGTCACGGGGGCGTCGGCGCGTCCCCGCATCGGCTCCCCTCCACGCAAGAGGCGGTCCTGGGAGAACGCGGTCCCCGTCGCGGCGGCCAGCGCCGCCGTCATCACGCTTCCGATGAGGCCGAGCTTCCAGATCTTCATATGAATCTCCCCGGGCGGGCCGGGCGAGCCGGTCCTTGGGGGAGGGTCGTAGCAAGAGACGTGCCCGCCCGCTCAGCGGGTAAAGGCCAGGGCGGCGCAGCTCACGACGCTCTGCGGATCGATATTCCACTGCTCGTAGTGCAAAAGCCTCCCCTGGGACGGCCGGACGGCCGCCACCAGCGTGTAAAGCGGGGAGGCCCCACACCATCTCAGCGGGTCGCCGTCCTGCTGCAGCATCGACCAGAAGCCCGTAAGGTCGGCGGCGGTCAGCAGCCGGCATCGCTCGCGATCCCGAGCGGCGACGTCGAGCGGGGCGCCATCCTCGGCGCGGGCCGCGAGCCGGTCGCCGTAGCGACGGCCGACATGGGCCATGTCCACGCCCGCGATCCAGACCAGCCGATCCGCCTCCGAGGCCGCGATCCCGCCCAGCGCGTCCAGTACGCGGCGCACGCCCTCGTCGTCTTCGGGCCGGCCGCCGGCCTGGGTGGCCCTGGCGAACGGCCCGCAGAGGATGGGGACCAAGCGCACGTCGGGCCCGTAGAGGTGCTGGAGGAACAGGACCTGGAACTCGATCGAATGCTCGACGGAGTGGCAATAGTCCTCGAGGCACTCCGCGCCCGCCGCCTCCGCCACCCGCGAGACCAGCGCATGATCGATCGTGGTTTCGCCCAGCGGCGTGCGGAAGGGCTTGTGGGTGAGACCGAAGCGCTCCGGTTGCCCATAGTGCGACGTGCCGAGGATGACGAACGTCTTGTCGCGCTGGTCGGGTCCGAGCGCGCCGTACGCGGCGCCGTACGAGCGCCATCCCCCTTCGGGACTGACGTGCGGCGCCGCGATGGCCACCACCTCCCCCGCCCCCGGGGCGACCTTAGGGGCCTCCGCGAGGTAGCGCGCGAGGAGGGCCCGCAGGTCGCCCGCATCGCTCGGATAGGCGGCGCCCGCGTGCTGCGGCGCACGGCAGGTCTCCTCCGCGAACGACCGGTGCCGCTGCGCGCGGATCTGCTCGAAGACGTCGTTCTCCAGGAAGCCCCCGCGGCTGAGCGTGTCCAGGAGGTGCTCGATCACCCCGCCCACCTCGGCCGTGCCCGTGAGGCGCACCAGCACCTCGCGTAGGTCGCCCTCGTCGTGGCGTCCGTCGAAGAGGAGGAGGCAGGGCGCGAGCGGCGGCGGCAGGATCAGGACGGACTCCGCGTAGCGGAAGGGGTCGCGCACGAGCAGCCCCGGCGACTCCGGCACCGGCGACGGCATCATCTCCAGGGTGCGGCGCAGCGCGGGCAGCGGCGAGGTCATGCTCGAGTCAATGGTACTGCCCGGTCAGCGCTTCCCCATCACCTTCAGGATCCCGAGCGACATGTCCGGCACATAGGTGATGAGCAGGACGCCTAGTCCCAGTATCAACAAGAAGGGAAGGACCTGGCGGTACAGCGACGGGAGCGGCTTGCCGAAGCGGGCCGCGGAGAGGAACAGGTTCAGCCCCACGGGAGGCAGGAGGAAGCCCAGCTCGAGGTTGGCCAGGAAGATCACGCCGAGGTGGATGGGATCGACCTCGAAGGCCCGGCCCATCGGGATCACCAGCGGCACGAGGATGATGATCGCGGAGTAGATCTCGAGCACGCTGCCCAGCACGAGGAGGACGAGGTTCAGGACGAGAAGGAACATGTCAGGAGGATGAGGACCGCGCCCACCAGTGCGCCTCCCTCCACCAGCACGGCAGGAAGCTGGCGCAGGCGGAGGTCCCGCGTGACGAAGCAGGCCACCAAGGCCGCGTAGGCGCACGCCGCGGCCGAGGCCTCCACGATCGAAACCTTGCCGCTCGCGAAGAGCGCGATGATGAGGAGGGGGAGGCTCAGCTCCCACTTGGCCGCCCACATCCCGCGCAGGGCTTCCCGGCCGGAGAAGGGTTCGCGCCGTCCCCCCGAGCGCACGCCCACGCGCACGCCGTACGCGCAGGCGAGGGCGACGAGCAGGAGGCCGGGCAGGAGGCCGGCCAGGTACAGCTCGTCCGCGGGCACCCCGGCCACGATGGCGTACAGGATCACGGGCAGGCTCGGGGGGAACAGCAGGCCGAGGCTTCCGGACGCGGTCACCAGCCCGAGCGAGAAGCCTTCCGGGTAGCCGGCCTTGGCCAGCATGGGCAGCATGAGGCCCCCGAGGGCCATGATGGTGAGGCCCGAGCCGCCGGTGCCGGTCGTGAACGCGGCGCAGGCCACGGCTACGACGATCGCGGTGCCGCCCGGCATCCAGCCGAAGAGTCCCTCGAAGCACCGCAGGAGCCGCGCCGATGATTGTCCCGCCGCCAGCACGAAGCCAGCGGTCGTGAGGAGGGGGATGGCGGGGATGGTGGGCGAAGCGATGAGCCGGTACACCTCGGCCGACACCGCGCCGATCGGCGTGCCGTCCTTGAAGAAGAAGAGAAGGGCGAGGCCCCCCATGGCCACGAACACGGGCGCGCCCAGGAGGGCCCCGGCCAGGATCAGCGAAGTGACCGGCCACACGAGCGACGAGCGACCGATCGCCCATTGCGTCGGGCCGTCCGGCGACGGGATGAGGCCCAGGGCGAACGCGAGGCCGATCGCGGAGACGGCGACCAAGCGCGCGCGCCATCCCCCGGGGGCCGTCCAGGCGAACCACGCGGCCATGAGCGCGAGGCTCACCGGGATCACGCACTCGCTCGCCCATTCCGGAATGCCCGCGCCCAGGATCTTGCCCTGCTCGCGGTTGGCGCGGACCAGCTCGACCCCGGAATACGCGAGCACGGCGAGCACGGCCGCGGCCACGCCGGCCGCGAGCAGGCCGGCCAGCCGGCGCGCGCGGTCGCCCTGGAGCAGCTCCGCGGTGGAGAGCGTGAGGTGCGTGCGATGGCGGGTGGCCACGAGCCCGCCCACGAAGGTCAACCACAGCGTGACCTGCTGCAGGTAGGCGGCGGAGCCCGAGATGTGGAAGCCGAGCGGCCGGCCGACCGCTTCCGTCAGAGGCAGGAGCGTCGCCAGCGCGAGGGCGACGACGAGCACCCATCCGTCGGCGCCGACGCGCCCGCCCGGAGCGGAGGAGGCTCTTGGACCCGTCATGCGCGCGCCGCCTGCCGCGGCCGCAATGGAGTCAGCAGCATTCCGACGACGAACACGGTGAGGGCGCCCACGACGTTGTACCAGAGGAAGTGCACGGACGTGTACGTCGCCACCAGCCACACCGTCGCCATGCCCGCGAGAAGGCCCCAGAACGCGCCGAGCGCGGACGCGCGCGGCGTGAGCACCGCGAGCCCGAACACGCCCAGGATGGAGCCGTAGAAGTAGGACCCGAAGCGGTTCACCACCTCGATCGCGGAGCCCAGGCGGCCGGCCTGCAGCGCGATCAGGCAGGCGAAGGCGCCCCAGAACGCCGTGAGCATGCGCGACACCAGCAGCTCGTGGGCATCGCTGCCGCCGGTGCGGACGAAGCGCTTGTAGAAGTCCACCATGGTCGCGGTGGCCAGCGAGTTGAACTCTCCGGAGAGCGTCGACATCGCGGCCGCGAAGATCACGGCGATGACCAGCCCGGCCAGCCCGCGCGGCAGGTACGTCAGGATGTACGTCGGAAAGATGTAGTTGGTGTCGTTGTAGGGCTTGTGGTCGATCGCCTCGACCATGCGCGTGGCCTCGGCGCGCGCGCCGTCGACCCCGGCCACGGCGGCCAGATAGAGAGCGCGGTCTCCGGGGTCTCGGGTGGCCGCGTAGCGCTCCGCCGCCGTTCGTCGCGCGGCGTGCGCGGCTTCGAACCGCGCCTTGACCCCGGCGAGATCGGCGGCGGGAGCGAGGCGCTCCAGCTTCGCCAGCTCCACCCGGTTCCACAGCAGCGGCGGCGGGTGGAAATGGTAGAAGACGAACACGAGCACGCCGGTGAGCAGGATCAGGAACTGCATCGGGACCTTCAGGAACGCGTTGAAGAGCAGGGAGAGGCGGCTCTGGGCCAGCGAGCTTCCGGACAGGTAGCGCTGGACCTGGCTCTGGTCGCACCCGAAGTACGACAGCATCAGGAAGGTCCCCGCGATCACCCCGCTCCAGAGCGTGTAGGGCGTGGTCAGGCTGGGCGAGGTGTCCATCGCGTGCAACCGGCCCGTAGCCTGGGCCAGGGCCAGCGCGTCCCGGAAGCGGATGGGGTCGGGGATCTGCGCGAGGGCCACCCCGAAGCAGAGGAAGATCCCGAACCAGATGATGGCCATCTGGGCCACGTCCGTCCAGATCACGGACTTGTTGCCGCCGTACATGACGTACACGATCGTCGACCCGCCCATGAGCAGGATCGTCGCCGGCTCGCTCCACCCCAGAAGCACGGAGAGGACGAGGGAGGGCGCGTACAGCGTCACCCCCACCGAGAGGCCGCGCGAGCAGAGGAAGAGGAGGCTCGTCAGCGTACGGGTCCGCGAATCGAAGCGCTTCTCCAGGTATTCGTAGGCGGTGAAGACGCCCGCCCGGTAGAAGAACGGAACCAGCGTCAGGCACAGGATCACCATCGCGAAGGGCAACCCGAAGTACACGACGAGGAACCGCATCCCGTCGTTGTAGGCCTGCCCGGTCGTCCCGATGAAGGTGATGGCGCTGATCTGGGTCGCCATCACCGACAGGCCCACCGCCCACCAGCGCATCTGGCGGCCGGCCAGGAAGAAGTCGTCGATCTTCACGTTGCCGCGGCCGGACCAGAGGCCGAAGGCGATGATGGCAACGAGGTAGACGACGAGGACGGCCCAGTCGAGCGCGGACAACGATCAGAACTTCCAGGACGAGAAGACGGCGACGAGCCCCATGACCGCGAGCGCGCAGAGGATCACGGCGGCGTAGATCCTCGGCCAGGTGCCGAAGATCGGGACGCGCTCGACTTCGTCCGGTGCCATGGTCACGGGCATCGTGTCCTCCTCGGGCCGACGGACATTATGGGCGCTACTCGAGCGGGCGCCCCCTGGTCTCGGGCAGGAGAAGGGCGAGCAGCGCTCCGGCCAGGAACGCGGCCGCCAGCACCAGGAACGCCGCCCCGAAACCGAACCGGGTGGCCAGAAGGCCCACCACCGCGGGCGCGGCGGCGCTCAGGCCGCGGCCCACGTTGTAGCTGAGCCCCATCGCGGTGGCGCGGATCTCGGTCGGGAACAGCTCCGACGCGATCGCGCTGAAGCCGGAGAAGAAGCCGGTCCCGAAGAACGCGACGAGGGGGCCGAGGACGAGCAGCCAGCGGGGCTCACGGGTGATCCCGTACAGCGGCACGAGCGCGGCCGCGACGAGCAGGTAGGCCACGTAGCTGCGCCGACGGCCCACGGCGTCCGCGAAGAACCCGAACAGGGCGTACCCGAGCCACTTCCCCAGGCCCATCACGATCAGCCAGGTCGTCGTCTTCATGAGAGAGAGACCGCGGCCTCCCTCCTCGACGGGCAGGGACAGATAAGCCGGGATCCAGGTGAAGAGGCCCCAATACCCGAACATGCCGCAGGCGTTCATCGCCGTCGCCACGAGACCGTTCCGGCGCAGGTCCCTCCGCCAGAGGATCCGCAGGGAGCTCGTGGAGCTTCCGCGCGTGGCCTGGCCGCGCCGCCAGATCTCCGATTCCGGCACGTCGCGCCGGATCCAGAAGACGACCAGCGCGGGGAGGACGCCCACGAAGAACACGGCGCGCCAGCCCAGGCGGGGCAGCACGAGCGCGACGACGCCGGCGGCGACGATTTCGCCGATGGCCCAGGTGGACTGCATGAGCCCGAGCGCCTTGGCCCGGTGCTCGGGCGGCCAGGTCTCGGCGATGAGGGCGGCGCCCGTGGTCCACTCGCCGCCCATGCCCAGGCCCAGGATGAACCGGCAGATCGCGAGCTGGACGATGGTCTGCGAGAGGCCGCAGGCGCCGCTGGCCACGGAGTAGACCAGGATCGAGGCCATCAAGGCGCGCGTGCGGCCGACGCGGTCGGCCAGGAAGCCGAAGGCGAGCCCGCCCACGGCGGAGGCGAGCAGGGTCAGGGAGTTCAGGAGCCCGCCCTCCGCCTTGCTCATCCCGAGGTCGCGCATGAGGTGCGCGAGCACCATCGAGTAGAGCATCACGTCCATCGCGTCGAGCATCCAGCCCAGTCCGCCCGCGACGAGCGACCGCCGCTCGGCGGTGGTCAGCTGCTGCGGCCATTCGAGGAGGCCGGCGATGTGACGGGTGGGCCGGGCCAGGGGAGGCGGCGAGACGGTCGGCGCGGCCATCGCGCCGACTATAGCCGGCGGACGGGTCTCAGAACCAGGCGGGGTAGCAGGTCGCGCGATAGGCGCCGGTGGTCTCGCGCCGGATGTAGCCTTCGGAGAGGAGGATGTCGTACTGGTCGTTGAACCGGTTCGTGCTCTTCACCGCCAGCTCCTCGCCGTCGTACTTCGTGCAGTAGCCCCTCTTCTCGAGGTTGCGTGCGACTTCCTCGGGGAAGTTGTGGGTGTCGAGCACCTGGTAGCAGTTCGCGCAGCCGCGCGCCCGCTGGGTGTTGATCATCTCGGGGTGCTCGAAGATGGCGAGGTCGATGGCCTGCTCGACCTCGGCCATGTAGCTGGGCGATTCCTGCGGGCAATCCTCGCCCGACCCGCCACCGGAGGGCAGGCCGCAGCCGAGCGCGCGGGCGGGGGAGGGCGGGGCCGGCGTCGGAGCCGCCTCCTCCGGGGCGACGGGGCTGCTGTGATGGCGGCAGGCGGGAAGGAATGTGAAAGCGAGGGCGATCAGCACTCGCGAGAGCGAACGGCGAGTCGAGGGCATTGGCGCCTCCTCCCTGGGTTCGTAGGCCCGCCGGCGCGAGGCGGGAGGCGATTCTATTACAGCTTCAGCTTCCCAGCAGGCGCAGGGGGTTCGCGAGCCCCGTCCGTTCCGCCTTCGCCTCCTCTTCCGCGGCGGCGGGGACCTTGTCCCCTTCGCCGGGGGCGAGGAAGAGGTTGGACTCGACGCCGTGCTGCCGCGTGTACATGTCGTAGTAGCGGCCGCGCGCAGCGTAAAGGGACCCGTGCGTCCCGCGCTCGACCACGCGGCCGGCTTCGACGACCAGGATCTGCTCCGCGCGGCGGATGGTGGAGAGGCGGTGCGCGATGACGAACGTGGTGCGCCCGCGCATCAGGTGCGCGAGGCCCTCCTGGATGAGCGCTTCGGACTCCGAGTCCAAACTGGAGGTCGCCTCGTCCAGGATCAGGATGCGCGGGTCGGCCAGGATGGCGCGCGCGATCGAGACGCGCTGGCGCTGGCCGCCCGACAGCTTGACCCCGCGCTCGCCCACGATCGTCTCGTAGCCCTTCTCGAACTGCTCCGCGAACTCGTCGACGCGGGCGAGCCGGCACGCGCGCAGCACGTCTTCGTCGCCGGCCTCCGGGCGCGAGAAGGCGACGTTCTCGCGGATCGTCCCGTCGAAGAGGAAGGTGTCCTGCAGGACCACGCCGAGCTGGCGCCGGTAGGAGTCGAGGCGCACGGTGGAGAGATCGACGCCGTCGACGGTGACCAGACCGCGCACGGGGGCGTGGAAGGCGGCGATGAGGCCGATGATGGTCGACTTGCCGGAGCCCGAGGGGCCGACGAGGGCGGTCGCGGTGCCCGGCTCCGATCGGAAAGAGACGCCGCCCAGCACCTCGCGCACGCCGTCGTAGGAGAACGTCACCTCCTCGAAGGCGACGCGGCCGTGGATGCGGCCCAGCACCACCGTCCGCCGGGGGTCCACGTCTTCCGGCCGCTCCTGGAGAATCTCCTGCGTCCGCTCCATCCCGGCCAGGGCCTCCGTGAGCTGGGTGCCGATGGCGACCACCTGGAAGACGGGCGCGATCAGGAACCCGAGGAGCATGGTGTAGGTGAACAGCCCGCCGACGGTGAGCGAGCCGGCCAGGATCTGGCGGGTGCCGACGTAGAGGACGGCCGCGCCCACGAGGCCGAGCAGCAGGGTCGAGGCCAGGCTCAGCACCGACGTCGCGGTCAGCGTCTTCATGATGTTCTCGAGCAGCCGGGCCACACCGCCGGAGAAGACGGCTTCCTCGCGCGACTCCGCGTGATAGCCCTTGACCACGCGTACGCCGCCCAGCGACTCCGTGAGGCGCCCCGTGACCTCGCCCTGGATCTTCGCGCGCTCGCGGAAGATGGGCCGCATCGTGGCGAAGGCGCGGAAGAGCACGAACGCGAACGTCACCGACGTGGCGAGGGTCAAGCCCGTCATGGCCGGGCTGATGCGCAGCATGAGGACGAGGGCGACGGCGGCCGCGAGCAGCCCCCCCACGAACTCGACGAGGCCGGTGCCCACGAGATTCCGTACGCCTTCGACGTCGCTCATGATCCGCGAGACGAGAACGCCGGTCTTGTTCGCGTCGTAGAAGGCGACGGGCAGCCGGCCGATGTGGGCCTGCACGCGGCGCCGCAGGTCCGCGATGAGCTTCTGCGCCGCCTTGGACAGGGTCTGGGTGAGGGCGAACGAGGTGACGGCCTGCAGCGCGGTGGCGCCCACCACCGCGCCGAGAAGGGGGAGGAGAAGGTCGACGCGCCGCTTCCCCACCACGTCGTCGATGACGTACCGGGTCGACGCGGGCAGGACCAGGCCGGCCACGCGGTTGATCGCGATGAGGACGAGGCCGAGCAGGAGCAGGCCGCGCCGGGGCGCCACCAGCGCGCGCAGCTCGGGCCACAAGGTACGGAGCCGATCGACCCGCGAGCCCTTCTTGCCCGCCTCGGCCGTGTCCTTCGTCACGGAATCCTCCCGCCCCCGCCCTCTGATCCTAACCGCGCGGGCACCTTTCTTGCTTCTGGCCAGATGGCCCCGTTCAGCCAAGGAGCATCTGCCATGAACCATCAACGCCTCTACGCCGTCCTCGCCGTCCTCGCGCTCTTCTCCACCGCCCAGCCCGCGGCCGCGGACACCGTCCTGACCGCCACCGTAGGCCGCACCTTCAGCGGCGACGTGGAGGAGGGCCATACCAGCTACGGCGCGGCCATCGGATTCCTCGGCGAAGGGGTCTTCGGCTTCGAGGTCGAGGGCACCTACACGCCCCACTTCTTCGGCCCCGACAATCAGGGCGGCACCAGCAACGTGACGACGCTGATGGGCAACATCGTCCTCGGAGTGCCGATCGGCCGGAACAAGTCGCGCCTCTACGCGACGGGCGGCGTCGGCCTCATGAAGTTCCGGGTCCCCGACGCCGACGCGTTCTTCGACATCGACCGCAACGACTTCGGCGTGAACGCGGGCGCGGGGGTGATGGTCGGCCTCGGCGAGCGTCTTGGCGTCCGGGGGGACGTGCGCTACTTCCGGGACGTCCACGAGTCCACCTCCAACGACTTAGACGTGGACTTCGGCGGGTTTCACTACTGGCGGGGCGCGGTCGGCGTGACGTTCCACTTCTGAGCCGCACGCTCGGCCGCATGACGAACGTGAGGCTCGCCGGGTCTGCGTACCTCTTCTACATGGCCGTCGGCCGCTGAGTCAGGACTGGCGGGTCGGTACCCACGCCGTCGTCCGCCCGCCGATGGTCTCGTGCACGATGGCTTCGGCGCGCGCGGTCACGGAGCCCGCGCGCCGGCCCCAGCGAGTGTGGAACAGCCACGAGGGCGGGAAGCGGTCGGAGTCCGCGCCGGCGGCCACCGCCCGCCGGATCACGTCGTGCAGGCGGTCGCGTAAACGCCGGACCTCGCCCGACGTCAGCGACCGCGCGAGGCGGTGCGGGCTC
>QHVP01000362.1:0-8838 GCA_003222295.1 Acidobacteriota bacterium
GAAGAGCTGGCGGAAGATCTCGCCGAAGTGCTGGTTGATGACCTGGAAGGCCTCCTGGAACCGCTCTCGTGACGCGCGGTCGATCTTCTTGATGGCCTGATCCAGCTCCGCGATCGAATCCAGCAGGTCCTGGCGCTGCGCGGCCAGGAACGTCGAGCGCTCCTCCAGCTCCTGCGACTGCTCGACGGCGAGCACGTTGACGGGGCCCATGCGCTCGAGACGCTCGCGCATCTCCAGCACCTGGAGCTCGAGGCCGGGAAGGTCCTTGGCCCGGTCTTCTTCCGTGATGAGCGCGGCCGCCTCCGCCGCCATCATGGCCACCGCCTGATGGCACTCGCGTCCGAGGTGGTCGAGGTCCGACCCCGTGCGCGCCTGCGCCACCTCCAGCTCGCCCAGCGCGTCGCGCAGCATGTCGCGCTCACGGCGGCGCTCCTTGAGGGCGGCCTCGCGGCCTTCCAGCTCGTTGCGCAGGTCGCGCACGCGGTCCTCGGCGATCGCCGCCTCGGCGCCGACCCGCTCGCGTGCGGTGAGCGCCTCCGTCAACTGGCGTTCCGCCTCCGCCATCTCCGCGCGCAGCTCCTCGCCGCGCGCGTCCATCTCCGAGGCGCGCTGCTCGGCGGCGGCGATGCGGCCGAGGAGGTCGCGATGGTCCTGCTCCAGGCGCCGGCACTCCGCCTCCGTGGCCGCCGCCCGCTCGCGCAGCGCGGCCAGCACGCTCTTGGCCTCCGAGGTGCGGACCTGGGCCGCCTCGCTGGCCGCGCGCGCTTCCGCCACGGCCGTGGTCAGCGCGGCCAGGCGCCGGCTGCCTTCGTCCCGGTCGCGCTCGGCCGTGGCCAGGGCTTGCTCGATCTCGGCCAGGCGCACGGCGGCTGCCCCTCGTTCCTGCTCCGCCTGCCCGCGCTCGGTGTCGAGCACGGCGGCCTTGCGCTGCACGCACCTCGGCCACGGCCGCGTCCGCGCGCGTGGCGGCCTCCTGTCCGCGGTCCCGCGCGCTGCGCAGGGACGCCTCGACCTGCTCCTGCCGGACCGAGATCTCGCGGATCTCGCGGCGGGGAGCGAGGAGGCCCTTCACGCCGCGTCCGCCTTCGACCATCGATCCGCGCAGCGTCTCGCCCGCGAGGGTCACGCAGGCCACCGGGCCCTGGCGCGAGACGATCTCGAACGCATCTTCCAGCGTCTCGACGACGAGGGCCTCGGGAAGCGCCGCCTTGATGGGCGCGGCGTGGGGGCCGGTGACGCGATAGACGTCGCCGAGGAGCCCGCGCGCCTTGGGTTCCTGTGCAGCCACGTCGCGCAGGGCGATGCAGTCCGCCCTGGTGCGTGCGGAAGCGAGAGGCAGGAACGCGCCGCGACCGGCCCCGGACTCCTGGAGGTAGCGGATCCCGCGCAGCGCTCCCGCCGTGTCCGCGGTCAGGACGGCCTGGAGGCGGTCACCCAGGAAGGCCTCGACCGCGCGCTCGTATCTGGAATCGGTCTCGACGGCGTCGGCCACGACGCCGAGGACGTCGATGCCGTCCGGTCCCGCCAGCAGCGCGCGCACGCCCTCGTCGAAGGCGGAATGCGTGGCCACCATCTCCTCGAGCGAGGCCAGGCGTCCGGCCAGTCCGTCGCGCTCGCTCTGAAGGCCCTCCGCCTCCCGCGACGCCGCATCCGCCTCCGTGCGCGCGGCCGTGCCGCGCGTGGAGGCGTCCTCGCGGCCCGTCACCAGCTCGGCGCGCAAGGTCTCAGCCCGGGCCGCCTTCTCCCGCGCGGACGCGTGCGTGCTCTCGACGTGTCCGCGCTCTTTCTCGAGTTCGGCGGTCTCCGCGGCCAGCTTCAGGAGACCGGCGGAAGCGCGCGACTGATTCCCGCTGACCGACTCGCGGGCGTTCTGGTGGGCCGCGATGCGGCCCAGGAGGTCGACCTGCGCGTCGCGCGCCGCGTCCTGCTCCGCGTCGGACGCGCCCTGCCGCGCCGCCGCCTCCGCCTGGGCCGTCTCCGCCGTGCGCGCCTCGTCCTCCGCGGCCGCGCGCTCGATGCGCAGGCGCGCCTCGTCCGAGCGGCGCTCGTCGACGTGGTCCGCCAGAGGACCGACGCGCGCCCGCAGCTCTTGCGCTTCCGCCCGCGCCTGCGACGCGCGCGCGTCCGTCTCCGCGATCTGCTCGCGGCAGTAGCCGCTGCGGCCCTGGTGGCGATCGACGGCGAGGGTGAGCTCGCTCAGCCGCGCGCGCACCCCCTCCAGCGTGGTCTCGCCTTCATAGAGCGCGTTGCGCCGCACCTCCATCTGCGCCTCTTCCGTCTGCAGGGCGATGGCCGCGGCCTGCTCGCGCCGGCCTTCGGTCGTGAGGCGCTCCGCGAGGGCGTCGGACTGGGCGCGCAGGTCCAGGAAGCGCCGGCCATACAGCACGCGCTCGACGGCCTGCATCTCTTCGCGCACCGCACGATAGCGCCGTGCCTTGCTGGCCTGGCGCTTGAGCGACTCGAGCTGCTTCTCCACCTCGTGGACGATGTCGTTCACGCGAAGCAGGTTCTGCTGCGCGGCTTCGAGCTTGAGCTGGGTCTGACGCCGGCGCGCCTTGTACTTGGTGATGCCGGCCGCCTCTTCGATCAGCGCGCGCCGGTCCGCGGGCTTGCTGGAGAGGATGAGGCCGATCTTCCCCTGCTCGATGATCGAGTACGCCTTGGAGCCGAGGCCGGTGTCCATGAACAGCTCGTGGATGTCGCGCAGGCGGCACACCTGGCCGTTCATCAGGTACTCGCTCTCGCCGTTGCGATAGAGCCGGCGCGTGACGATGCATTCCGGCGAGCCGTCCGGGCTGTTGCCGCTGAGGCCGCTCACCTTGAGGTTCACCTCGGCCATGCCCGTGGGCTGGCGCGACTGGCTGCCATTGAAGATGACATCCTCCATGGACGCGCCGCGGAGGCTCTTCGCGCTCTGCTCGCCGAGGACCCAGGAGATGGCGTCCGAGATGTTGCTCTTGCCGCAGCCGTTGGGCCCGACGATCCCCGTCACGCCCCCCTGGAAGGACAGTTCCTGCTTGTCGCAGAAGGACTTGAAGCCGACGATCTCGACCCGCTCGAGGCGCATAGGCGACGAACCCCTAGATATTGCGAATTGGCGGTGACTCTAACACAAGGGGTAGCAGGAATGAGTCCTTGAGCTGGCTTCGGGACACATTCCCAATAGAGCTGAATCGCGGCGCACGCTCAGGGCCTCGGCCCCGCCACCAGGGTGGCCAGCTTCAGGAGCTGCGAGCTCACCTTGAGACCGGCCTGCCCGGTCACGGCGCGGTTGATCTCGAACCGCACCTTGCGCGCCTGCAGGGTGAAGTTGATCGCGCCCCCCCGCATCGCGAACCCGTCCGTGTCCCCAACGGTGAGGATCCCCGGGCGGTCGAGGGCTTTCAGGATCGCGGCCAGGTTCGAGCGTTCGGAGCTGGACACGAAGACGATCTGCGCGTCGCGGGCCTCCTCCACGCGCGCGACGCGACGGACCTCGATGGGCCGGCCCCCCGCCGCCTTGCCCCCCACCGTCTCGTCGAGCACGACGCCGAAGGGATCGCGCCCCACGATCGCGATCACGAACGCCGCGCCGGGATCGCGCAACGCCTCCGGTGGCCACTCCACGAAACGCGTGAAGTTGTAGAGGAACGCCGCCTTGACCTCGTACTCGGTGGGCGAAGGCGGCTCCGGCTGGGCGCGAGCCATCGCCGCCCCCAGCAGGAGCGCGGCCACGACCGCGCGCTCGAGCTTCCCGGCCCCTCCGAAGGGCAGTCCGGACGCTTTCATGGCAGGACGCGTCGTAGCGACCAGACTAACTCAGGCGAGGACGGGCGCGGGCCCGCCCGATCGCCGGACCTCCACGGGGACGCCGCTGAGGACGGCGGTGCCGCAGAGAGCGTCCACCTCCGCCTCGTCGGTCAGGTCGTTGAGGCTGGCGCCCGGCCGCAGCGCGGCGACGCGAAGGCGCGTGCCCGGACGATGGTGTCCCCATCCGTGGGGAAGGCTGACGACGCCCGGCCGCATGTCCTCGCTCACGCGCAGGGTCGCTTCCACCTGCCCCACGCGCGAGCGCACGTCCACGCGGTCCCCATCGGCGAGGCCGCGCGCGCTCGCGTCCCCCGGATGCATGAGGAGCGTGCACGGGTCGCGCCCCCGGGTGAGGCGCGCGCTGTTGTGCATCCAGGAGTTGTTGGAGCGCAGCTCGCGCCGTCCGATGAGGGAGAGCGCGCTCCCCTTCCCGGTCGTGATCAGGCGGGCGCGGACGCGTTGGAGATCGGCCATCAGCACGGGCGGGGCGAGCGCGATGCGACGGTCCGCGGTGCGCAGCGCACCCGGGAGGGCGGGCGTGAGCGGGCCGAGGTCGATGCCGTGCGGCGCTCGTTCCAGCGCCTTCAAGGTCAGGCCACGGCCCCAGGGACGCAGCCCGCGCCCGTGGGGCCCGGTGCGCAGGAGGAGGGCCAGGATCCCCCGCGGCCCCAGCCGGCCGACCGCCCTCGTCGTCATCGACGAGGCGAACGTTTGCCGGCCCCGCCGCGTCCCGATCCGTCGCGCCAGGCCGTGGAGGATCTGCCAGTCCTCGCGCCCGTCCGTCGGCGGCGCGAAGAGCGGCGGCGAGTAGCGCACGGTGTTGCGCACGGCGAGGAGGTGGAAGACGAGGTCGTAGTGGTCGCGCTCGAGAGGCGAGACCGGAGGCAGCACGAGGTGCGCATGCCGGGAGGTCTCGTTGAGGTAGGGATCGATCGAGACCATGAAATCCAGGCCGGGCAGGGCGCGCTCGAGCCGCGCGCCGTTCGGAGTCGAGAGCACGGGATTGCCGGCCAGGCTGACGAAGGCCCGGATCTGATCCGGACCGGCCGTCTCCATCTCCTCCGCCAGCGCCGCCGCCGGCCATTCGCCCCCGAACTCGGGGAGCCCCCGCACCCGGCTGCGGCCTTTCCCGAAATGGCCGCGCTGGCCGATCCGATCGCCGAGGGCGACCAGGTCCACCGCCGGCCGGGTGAACATCGTGCCCCCGGCGCGGTCGAGGTTGCCGGTGACGATGTTGAGGACGTAGATGAGCCACTGGCACACTCCGCCCAGCTCCTGGGTGGACACGCCCACGCGGCCATAGGCGACCGCGCTCGGCGCCTTCGCGAACGCGTGCGCGAGCGTGCGGATCTCCTCCGCGCGAAGTCCGGTTGCCGCCGCCACCCGTTCGGGTGGGAACTCGCGGGCCGCGGCCTCGACCTCATCCAGGCCGGACAGCATCGGCTGGAGGCGTCCCGGGCGGGCGAGACCGGCCTCGAACACGACCTCGAGCAGCGCGAGGAGAAAGAGCGCATCCGTGCCGGGCCGGATGGCGAGGTGTGTGTCCGCCATCGCCGCCGTCTCCGTTCGCCTCGGGTCCACGACGACCAGGCGGCCTCCGCGTGCGCGCAGCGCGCGCAGCCGGCGCTCGATCCCGGGCGCGGTCAGCAGGCTGCCGTTGGACACGAGGGGATTCGCCCCCAGCACGAGCAGGAACGACGTGCGGTCGATGTCCGGGACGGGCAGGAGGAGCTGGTGGCCGAACATCAGGAGTGAGGCCAGCATGTGGGGGAGCTGGTCGACGGAGGTCGCGGAGAAACGGCCGCGCGTCCGCAGCGCGCGCAGCAGGATCTGTCCGTACAGGATGGCGCCGTAGTTGTGGACGGTCGGGTTGCCCTGGTAGACGGCGACCGCGTGGCGGCCGTGCGCGCGCTGCACCTCCAGGAGCCGCTCCGCCGCGAGGTCGAGGGCGGCGTCCCAGCCGATTTCCTCCCAGTCGGATCCCCGACGGCGGAGGGGGCGCCGCAGCCGGTCCGGATCCTCGTGCAGATCCTTCAAGGCCACTGCCTTCGGGCAGATGTGGCCCTGGCTGAAGACGTCCTCGTCGTCGCCACGAATGGAGAGGATCCGCTCGCCGTCGACCTCGATGGCCAGGCCGCACATTGCCTCGCACAACGAGCAGGTCCGGAAGTGCGTATGGGTGGCCACGAACTGGATCGTATCTTTAATCTCAGGGGGGGAACTCACGCCTGAGCCTGGGCAGCGTGAGCTCCCCCCCTGAAACCCCCCAGCGCTGCGCCGCCCGCTTCGCGGGCGCCGCGCTCCTGGTTGGTCAGATACGCAACGGGCACGGGGCTTGCACCGGGTCCCGTGCAGGTCCGATTCATGAGCGGGTCTTCGGGGCGCCACACCATATCCCCGCCGGCCCGACGAGAGGTTCCTCGGTGCCATGGCTTCATCCATCTTCGCCGCTCTGCGGGTGGCGGCCGTCGCCTTTGCCGCCGCCTCCGCGTTCGCCCAGCTCCCGGATTCCAGCGCCGCCCGCCTGAACTCGGACGGTCCGGCCGCCGTACGCGCCTGGCTCGACGCCAGCGGCTCGCCGCAGCCGCTGTGCGCCACCGCCGGTGGTCGAGCGATCTGGGCGGCGGTCCAGGCCTTCTACGCGGCGCGCGGGGATCAGCCGGTCTGGACCTCCGGCACGACGCTCACGCCGGCCGGCCGGAGGCTGGTGGACGCGCTCGGCCACATCCCTGACGAAGGCCTCGATCCCGCCCGCTACCAGCCCATCCTCCTGGCCGGAGGCGCTCCGCGCATGCTGCAGGCGGCCAGCGGAAGCGAAGGAGGGGACGCCGCCGCGGCACGCGAGGTCGGGCTCACCGCGGCCCTGGCCCTTTATGCGTCGGATCTCGCGAACGGGCGCGTCGACGCGAGCCGGGTCACTGTCCTCTGGCGCCTGCGTCCCCGGTCGTTCGACGTCCTGCCCGTTCTCCAGCATGCGGCGGAGAGCGGCCCCGAGGCGGCGCTCGCGGCCGTTCGGCCGGTCCATCCGCAATACGCGGCGCTGCGCGAGGCTCTTCGGCGCTACGCCGGGCTGGCCGCGGCGGAGACGGATGTTCCGGTCCTTCCCGCGGGCCTGAAGTTGCGCCCAGGCGCGCGCGGCATGGGCGTCCGGGCCTTGCGCGCCCGCCTTGCTTTCTGGGGCGACCTCGACGCGAAGGCGGCCGCGGGGGACGTCTTCGACCCCGCCACCGTCGCCGCGTTGAAGCGATTCCAGGTCCGCCACGGCCTGGGCGCGAGCGGAGTGGTCGGACCGGAAGAGGTGGCTGCGCTCGACTGCTCCGCGCGCGACCGCATCCGTCGAATCGCCCTCAACCTGGAGCGCTGGCGCTGGCAGGAGCGGACGCTGGCCGCGCGCTCCCTGCTCGTGAACATTCCGGCCTTCGAGCTGCACGCCTACGACGGCGGCCGCGAGAGCCTGGCCATGCGCGTCATCACCGGCAAGCCGGACTCGCCCACGCCGGTGTTCGTGCAGGACATGACCTCCGTCGTGTTCAGCCCGTACTGGAACGTGCCCGCCAACATCGCGCTCGACGAGACCATGCCTGCGGTGCGCCGCGATCGCGGGACCCTGCGCCGCCTCAACCTGGAGGTGCTCCGCGGCGACCGGGTCGTGGATCCGGCACAGGTGGACTGGGCGCGAGGCACGCGGGACCTCTCCTTCCGCCAGCGGCCGGGCGCGGGCAATTCACTCGGCCTCGTGAAGTTCGAGCTGCCGAACCCGTTCAACGTCTACCTGCACGACACCCCGAACGACGCGCTCTTCCTCCGCCCGCGGCGGACCTTCAGCCACGGCTGCGTGCGTCTCCAGAAGCCGGAGGCCCTGGCGCGTTGGGTGCTCGATGGGCTCTCCGGATGGTCGCCCGCGCGGATCACGGCCGCCATGCACGCCGGTCGCGAGAGCACGGTGTCGCTGCCGGAGCCGATTCCGGTCTCGATCGGATACTTCACCGTCTGGGTCGACGCGGACGGGACGGTGCGGTTCCTCCCGGACGTGTATCGGCACGACGCGGGGCAGGCCCCGCTGCTGGACGGGCCCGATCCCGCATCGCCCGCGCCCGGAAGCGCCATCGCCACCGTCGCCTCCACAAGGTAAGCCCCGTCACACCCCCCCCGCTGCGGACCTCGCGCGGCGGTCCCCGGACGCTACAATCCGTTCCAGCGAGAGGAGCGGACATGCAGGTTGCCTGTCCCAGCTGCGCGCATGTCATCACGGTGCCGGCGGAAAGGGCGGCCGTGCCGAACCTCAAGGCGAAGTGCCGCTGCGGTCACTTGTTCGCGATCGCATCCGTGGCCGACCCGGCGGGACCGGAGCCCGTGGCGTTCGATCCCCCGGGGCCGAGCACGGGCGTGGTGAGGGTTGCCGCCGCCAACGCGGACCGTGTCGCGGAGATCCGCGCCGCGAACGCGCGTGCCGCGGCGGCGTTCGCCGCCGCCGATCCCGGGGGAGTCGCCCTCAAGCCGCCACCGTTGCCCGCGCGTCCCGCCGGCGCTGCCGCCGCCAGGCCGACGGCCGCCGCGGCCGCGGTGGCGCGACCGGCGGCTTCGCGCTCCGGCAGCGGCGGGATCGCCGCCACCGCCGCCGCGGAGCGCCCGCACTCCCTTCCCGTTCCCTGGCGCCGCTGCCAGAACCACCGGCAGGTCCGCAGCGAACACGTCTGTTCGAAGTGCGCGAAGGGTTTCTGCGGCGAATGCGTGCAGAAGGTCCAGGACGCTGCGACCTGTCCCTCGTGCGGAGGCCCCTGCGCTGCCGCCGCCGCCTACGAGGAGATGCAGGACATGGCCAGACAGCTCGAGCGATCGATGATGGACGAGATCGGGGTGATCGCCGGCTATCCGCTGGGCGATCCGCGGGCTTTCGTGCTGCTGTCCCTGTTCCCCTGGTTCCTGGGTCTCGCGGGCCTCGTCTTCACCCGGTCCTTCGGCCTCTTCGCGGGCTTCGCCGGCGTCATGACCCTGCTCACGAAGGTCGTCCTCACCTGGTACTCGTTCCACGCCCTCTCCAAGGTCTCG
>QHVP01000362.1:8863-11871 GCA_003222295.1 Acidobacteriota bacterium
GGACCCTTCTTCCTGTGCGTGTTCCTGATCCCGGGCGCCGCCGTCCTGACCGGCGGAGACTCGTTCGCGGGGCCCAGCCCCTTCGAGGCACAACGCGAGGGCGGCTCGATCGTCTGCCCGATCGTGACGCTCGGCATCGTGATCGCCGTGATCTGGATGGTCGCCTATCTGCCGATCGCCCTCACCGTGGCCGCGCGGACGAGGCGCATGCTCTCCACCCTCAGCCCCGCGATCGGCGTCGACACCATCAAGAAGATGGGCGGCACCTATTGGCAGGCTCTCGCCATCTATCTGGCCATCGTCGTCGCCCAGACCGTCGCCGCCTACGTGCTCGGCCTCATCCCGGTCTTGGGAAGCCTGGCCGCCGCGTTCGTCAACGGCTACGCCGCGCTGGCCATCGGATGCACGCTGGGCCTGGCCGTCTTCAAGAGAGCGACCGAGCTGGGCTGGTACTGATCGCCGTGCTCAGGCGAAGACGGCGCGCAGCATCCGGACGAGGGCCTTGCGCGTGAACGGCAGCGCGAACTGGCTCGGGTCCTCCGCGGAGCGATAGCCCCACCACGACCCCTCCGGCCCGCCGCGCACGAGGTAGAGCGCCCGCTCCATGAGGAACGGGATGGGGCGGGACGACGAGAGGCGCACCTGGCCCATCGCGCTGGCCAGCGCCCCGGCCGTCGGATCGAAGAGCAGGAAGTCCTCGCCGCGCGTGATGCGCGCGCGCTGGTCCTTGATCTCCAGGCTGCGGCCGGGGAAGGCGGGCGACGTGAAGGCCTCCTTCTCGTCCTCGGTGGCGAACGTGAGCTCGGGCACCGCGATCGCCACCTCGCGGATGCTCGCCACCAGGCGCGCCACCGCCGCTTCGTATTCGCGGGCCAGGGACTGGAAGCGGTGCTCCTCGGTGGCGGTGCTCGTCTCCCCGCGGCGGCGGATGGCGTCGCGCAGCCCGTCGAGCGAGTCGTCGCTGTCGGCCATGAGGGTGGGATTGTAGCCCCATTGACGAGGACGCGAGCCCGGGCCTAGGATCCGACATTCCTGCCCCGGAGGTCGCCATGACCCACGCTGCCTGGCTGCTGGCCTTGCTGCTCGTCTCGCCGTCCGCGGCCGACAAGGACAAGGAGAAGGACAAGAAGAAGCCGGAGGCGGCGGCCAAGGCCGCGGTCTCCGCCGAAGACCTCGTCCGCCAGGCGGACGAGAAGACGGCGGCGGGCGACGCGGCCGGGGCCAAGGAGCTCCTCGAGAAGGCGGCGGCGATGCCCAGCGCGTCCGGCGACGTCTCCCTGAGGCTCGGTCGCCTGCTGCAGTCGACGCACGACCTCGACGCGGCGATGGACGCCTACAAGAGCGCGGGCGAGAAGCTGACGGCGGCGGGGAAGGGCGAGGCCCTGGGCCGTCTCGCGCTCGTGCAGGAGACGCGGGGAGTGCCGGAGTTCGCGGCCACCGCGGAGGCGGCGGCCGCCGCGGACAAGGACGGCCCGTTCCCCCTCATCGCGCTCGCGCGATTGCGCGCGCGGGAAGGCAAGGGTGACGAGGCCCTCGCCCTCGCGCAGAAGGCCACCGCGGCCGGGGGCGCGGACGCGCAGGCCGCAGTCGGCCGCGCCCAGGAGGCGCGCAACGCATGGGCGGAAGCGGAAGCCGCCTACCGCGCGGCGGGAGGCGCGGACGGATCGAACC
Source organism: Acidobacteriota bacterium (assembly GCA_003222295.1). GTDB lineage: Bacteria > Acidobacteriota > Vicinamibacteria > Fen-336 > Fen-336 > AA29. Next base: position 10,535 of record QHVP01000362.1, read on the forward strand.
TCGCCGCCAGCGTGGGCCTGGCGCGGGTGCTGCGCCGCACCGGGCGCGCGGCGGAGGCGCTGCCGCTGCTGGAGAAGGTGATTGCCGCCGCTCCCGGCGCCGTCGACGCCTACAAGGAATCGGCGCGCGCGAAGATCGCCACCGGCCGGGGCGCGGATGCGCTCGGGGACGCGTCCACCGCCGCCGCCCTGGCCGAGAACGACCCCGACGCCGCGCGGGTCGTGCAGGAGGCGACCGTCGCCAAGGCCCTTTCGTACGTGGCGCAGAACCAGCCCGACCTCGCCATCCAGGACCTCGTTGCCCTGCGCGACAAGAATCCCGACCTGGCCGTGGCCCACCTGGGCCTGGGCCGCGCGTACGCGGCCAAGCGCGACGTCCCGGCCGCGATCGCGGAGCTGCAGAAGGCGGTGGAGCTCGATCCCAGCAACGCGGAAGCCCAGTACCAGCTCGGTTACGTGCAGCACATGCTCAAGCGCGACGCGGCGGCCGCGATCGGCCCCTACGAGAAGGCGGTGGCGGCGGAGCCGGCCAACGTCGACTATCGTGTCCAGCTCGGCGCCGCTCTCGCCCAGGCCAACCAGGCCGACCGCGCGGTCACGGAGCTGACCAAGGTCACGAGCTCGCCCGATTACAAGCGGGCGGACGCGTGGATCTACCTGGGCCAGGCCCAGGTCGGCGCCAAGCGCTACAGGGACGCGATCGCGGCCCTGGAGAAGGCGGGGGCGGTCGCGCCGAACAACATGCAGGTCGAGACGCTTCTGGCCTGGGCCTACTTCGGCCTCAAGGACTCGAAGAACTTCATCGTCCACGGGCGCAAGGCGAAGGCTCTCGGCCAGAAGGAGCCGACGCTCCTCGGCTACCTCACGCGGATCGAAGGGGGAGAGCCGATCAAGTGAGGCCCGCGCGCGCCGCCGCCGCCACCGTCCTCGGGCTCGTGCTAGTGGCCTGCGGCATGGGCAAGCCCGCGCCCTCGCCCTCGCCGTCTGGGATCGGCGCCGTGGTCAAGGCGATGGAGCAGGACATGAACACGATGCACGAGGCCAATGCCGCCGCCAACGAGGTGATTCGCGCCGCCGGCGACTGCGACGCCGCACGCCCGCTCATCCCTGCCGCCAACGCGCGCCTGGACGAAGCCCAGCGCAAGGTGCAGACCTCGACCGGCCAGCAGACCCTGGACGCGCTGCGCAAGAAGGTGCGCGAGGTGGCGGAGAACTGTCCGTAGCCGACCGCTACGCCGCGGCGGCGGCGCTCTCGCGGTCGGGAGCCGCGCGCATGAGAACGACGTGCAGGACGAAGGACACGCCGAAGCCCACGAACCAGGCGTAGTTGTACAGGGG
>QHVP01000045.1:0-1064 GCA_003222295.1 Acidobacteriota bacterium
ATCTCTCCCCATTCGAGCGTCTTGCCCCCGGCCTGGGCGATCCGCCCACCGATCAGGTCGGCATCACCAAAGAGGGCGCTGGCCATGGCCTGGTTGATGATGAAGACCTTCGGGGAACCGAGGGTGTCGCCTTCGTTGAACGCGCGCCCCCTGAGCAGGCGGGTGCCGACGGTTTCGAAATAGTGGGGCGTGATGCCGTTGATCGCGGCGGCGGGCTCATGGCCGGGCGGCGGCGTCTCGCGGCCGGCGATCACGTATCGGCGGGGCTCGGACAGCCCGAGGAAGGGTATCGAATAGGAGAGGCTGGCGGAGGTGACGCCGGGCAGCGCCTCCAGACGCTCCAGGGCACGGCGCTGGAAGTCCGTGACTCGCGTGTCGTCCGGGTAGGCGCCGGCCGGGAGGACCAAGGTACCCGTGACGAGCTGATCGGACTGCCAACCATGGCGGCGGTTGTTGATCTCATGGAATCCGCGCGCGAACAGGGCGGCGCCCGCCTCACCGGTGGTGCCGCGCCCTCCGCTCTTGAGCGTGCTGACCAGGTCGAGCCGGTGGACGAAGTGCGCGGGGGCGACCCCGAAAGCAAGGGCGGTGAAGAGGCAGGCGCCGAACATCCAGGCGAGAACGTGCCAGTCGAATCCGAAATCGACGCCGATCCCGTTGCCGCCGGGCTCCGCGCTCGCGACCGCGAACCAGTCGAAGGTCCACTGGGCGACGAGAAGGGCGCAGGCGCCCCCGGCGAACGCGAGGAGAAGGGACTCGAGGACGAGGGGGCGCAGCACCTGGGAGCGAGAGCCGCCGAGGGCGGAGCGCACGGCGAACTCACGGGCCCGGCCGATCGTGCGGGCCAGGAGGAGGTTCGCCAGATTGGAACAGGCGATGAGCACGACGAAGCCGGAGAGGCCGATCAGCATGCCGAGGATGGGCTGGTCGTCCTTGTCGATGAAGCTGTCGTCGATGGCGACGGTGCGCCAGCGGCTGTCGGCATGGGCCGCGGGGAACTGACGAGCCATGCGCCGACCGAACTCGTCGATGAAGGCTTCGCCCTGGGCGCGGGCGACGGTGGG
>QHVP01000045.1:1265-2873 GCA_003222295.1 Acidobacteriota bacterium
CCGGGTGCCGAGGGTGGAAAAGAGGTTGGCGGAGACGCGGAGGGCGTCCGCCATCTCGGCCGGTTTGCCCGGCTCGGCAACGCTCATGTCCGTAGCAGTGTAGGCGGCAATCTCGCCGTAGCCGCTCGTCTGGGACTTGAGGTCGAGATAGTCGGCGGGCGAGATGCCGCCGCGACGATCCTGGCGCGTGGTGCGATAGATGCGTTCCAGTCGATCGCGGTTGGCGTAGGGCGCCGGGCGCAGCTTGTAGCCGTTGAGGATGCTGAACATCGACGTGTTGGCCCCGATGCCGAGTCCGAGCGTGATGATGGCAATGAGGGTGAAGCCCGGAGAGCGACTCAGCGACTTGATGGCGAGGCGGAGGTCACCGGCGACGGCGCGTCCGCTGCTCACGAGAGTTTCTCCCAAGGCTCTTTCATGGCACTGGTCTCCGCCCCCGGATAGAGCAGATACCGCGCCAGGGAGGCGCCGGCGCCACATCGCGCTGCCGGACAAGGGTTTGCCCAGGCCCGTGAGCGCCACGGACGGCCGCCGCCTGACCGCTGGTGACACCCGACGGTCCCAGGATCGGACACCCGCTCAGGCGGGCGGCTGCTTCGCGAGCCGCTCGCGGAGCATCTTCTCGGTCGCATCCCGCGGAGGCCCGGCGGGCAGCGTCTGCGCGAACGCGAGCGCGTCCTCCAGGTCTCGCCTGGCGGCGGCCGCGTTTCCCCGGGCGGCGTCCACCTCGGCGCGCGTGATGTAGATGCGGACCTTGCGCGGTCCGTAAGCGAGGTTCAGCGCGCGGTCCGACGCGGCCAGTGCCTCGTCCCAACGGTGCAGCTCCTTGTAGGCGACGGCAAGGCGGGCGGGCGGGTTGTAATCGCGCGGATGCTCGCGTTCCGAGGCCTGCAGCATCGGCACCGCCCGCTCGGGCGCGCCCATCGCGAGATAGGCGGAGAGGCGATGGGAGTCGAACACCGCGCGCTCGTCGGGCGTGGTCGCCTTCACCGCCTCCCCCTCGAGGTAGGCCGCCCACTCCGCGGCCACACGCCGCGCGCCCTCCTTGTCACCCTCGTCGTCGCGTGCGCCGACGAGGCTCCCGTAGAGGCCGGACCGGTCGTCGGCGGCCAGGGGGAGCGTCGCGTCGGCGAGCACGTCGCGCGCGAGCGATTCGAATTCGGCGATGGCCGCCTTCCGCTCCGGATCGGCCTTGTCGAGGCCCAGCGCGCAGTCGAGTCCGCCCGCGGCGAGGTTCGCGCGAACCGGGCTCGCGCCCACGCCGGGGAGCAGCCGCCGGGCGGCGGCCACGCACAGCGCGCGCTGCCCGGAGCCGGAGAGGGCCTGCACCAGGGCGTCCGCGCTGCGCGCGAACAGGGGCCAGCCCGACGGCGCCTGGGCGAGGGCCTCCTCGTAGAGAGCGGCCGCCTCTTTGTCCTGGCCGGCGCCGAAGAGCTGCTCGGCCTTCGCGTAGGCCGATTGGGCGGCGCCGCCTTTCCAGGACGCGTAGGCCTCGTCGAGGAGCGCGTTGAGCTGCACGGCGGTGGCCGAGCCGAGCACCCGCCGCAGGACCGTCTCGCGGCGCGGATCGACGACGAACAGCGTCGGCACGCCCTCGATCGTCAGCTT
>QHVP01000363.1 GCA_003222295.1 Acidobacteriota bacterium
CGCCCGGCGTCAAAAGCATGGCCGAGAACCTGCGGGGACTGCGCGAGCTGGGACTGCCCGCGGAGGCGGAGGCGAAGATCCTCGACGGTAACGCGCGCACGCTGTTTCCCTAGGTGCGAAGTACCAGGTCGGTACGCCCGACCGGGCGCGCCGTCACACTCCTCAGGTTCCGCCGTAGCCGATCGTGACCTTCGCGCCCTCGACGATGACGGGGACCCTGCGCCCGCCGCTGGTGTGGGCGAGCATCTCGTCGAGGAGGGGGCGGGACTTCTTCACGTTGCGATAGTCGACGGAATACCCCTTTCCCGCGTAGGCCTCCCGGGCCTCGCTGGTGTAGGGTCAGCCGTCCTTTCCGTAGATGACGACGCGTCGGTCGCTCATATCTTCATTATAAAGAGCGCTTCCCGCCCTTCGGCCAGGAGGGGGAGATCGCGCACGGCCACGGACTCAGGCATAATCAGCGCCCATCGGACATGTCAGCGCCCCCTGCCGTCCCTGACGGCTTCGATCCCCGTGTGCGGGGACCGGAGATCGCCTCGCCTCCGGCCGCCTCCTTGCCCGGATGGGTCGAGGAGTTCCTGGACGGCTCTCCCGTCGTGCCCCTGCGGGGAAGGGGGGGCCGGCCCGACGTCCGCCGGCGCGACGCGAACGGCTGGCGCCAGATCTCCACCGCCGTCGCGAGCGCCCGCGCCCTCGACGTCCTGACGTTCCAGCAGGCGGTGATGGATGCGTTCGCGGCGGTGTTCGACCAGCTCGGCCCCACGGGCGCCGTCCATCCCGTGCGCTTCTGGGCCTTCGTCCCCGACATCCACGCGCAGCTCGAGCCGGACCTCGACCGCTACATGGTATTCAACGCCGCGCGGTTCGCGGCGTTCTCGGCCTGGTACGGCGGACGGGACGCCTTCCCGCGCGCGCTGGCCACCGCGTCCGCGGTCGGCACCTCGGGAGGGGACCTCGTCCTCCATTGCCTGGCCGCGGACGCGGCCGGGCAGCCCGTGGAGAATCCGCGTCAGGTGCCTGCCTATCGCTATTCGCGCCGGTTCGGGCCGATGCCCCCCTGCTTCGCGAGGGCGACCGTGGTACGGCCGCGCGGAGCCGCGCCCCTCCTGATGGTCGGGGGCACCGCGAGCATTCGGGGCGAGGAGTCGATGCACGAGACCGACCTTGCGGCGCAGATGGACGAGACGCTGGCCAACCTCGCCAGCGTGGTCGGCGCCGCCTGGTCGGAACGCCCCGAGGCCAGCGCGGCGCTGGCCCGCTACCGGCACCTCCGCGCCTATCACCGGCGCGAGGCCGACCGCGGTGAGGTCGAGGCGCGGATGCGGTCCGCCTTCCCCAGGCTCGAGCGGCTCGAGCTGCTCTCGGCCGAGCTGTGCCGGGTCGAGCTGCTGGTGGAGGTCGAGGGATTGGCGGAAGGGCCGCCCGCCTAGTCCGGCTTGACGTTGATCAGGAGGCGCAGCTTCCGCGCGCGTCCGATCCCATACCTCAGCGTCGTGACCGTGCCGCCCGTACGGTCGAAGTCCTTCTTCTCGTCGAGCTGGTGGCTGCCGTTGTAGCCGTCGATCGTCTCGCCGCTCTCGTCCACCCAGGAGACGCGGAACACGGCCCTCCAGTCCGTGCTCGAGATGTTCGAATACTCGAGCTCGACCTTGACCGGCACGCGGTATTCGTCCTCGCCGCCCGTCACGCGGGCCTTCAAGCCTCCGCCCCCCGTGCGCTCGAGCCGGATGCGATGGAGGGTGACCGGGCCTTCCTTCACGTTGAGCTCGTACCACTTGTCCAGCTCGAAGGGCACGGTCTTGTCGACCGACGTCTGCGCGGACGCGGGCGCGGCCAATACCGTCGCCGCCAGCAGGATGACCATCCAAGAGGTGGGCCTCATCACGCCTCCTTTGCGGGCCGGATCGTAACAGGGTACGGGCGTGCTCGCTCGCCGGGGCCGGGCGCGGATGCTATCATCCGTTGCTTTGCGCGGCCCCTGGGGAGACGCGACGTGACCCTCGTTTCCGGCACGACGTTCGGGCCGTACCAGATCCTCGATCCTCTCGGACGCGGCGGGATGGCGACCGTCTACAAGGCCTACGAACCGGGGCTCGACCGCTGAACATCATCCCGATCCACAACTTCGGCATCGAGGAGCAGAACCGCACGCCCTGGATGGCCATGCGTCTCATCTCGGGGGGCGCGCTCTCGGGCATCATGAAGAAGGGCCGGCTGGGCGCCGACCGCACCATCGAGATCCTGCGCGGCGTGGCCCAGGCCCTCGACTACGCGCACGGCAAGGGCGTCATCCACCGCGACATCAAGCCCCAGAACATCCTCCTCGACGAGGCCGAGCGTGTGTACCTCGCCGACTTCGGCATCGCGAAGATGGTCGAAGGCTCGCCCGGCCTCACCGCGACGGGCATGATCAGCGGCACCCCGCAGTACATGGCGCCCGAGCAGGCCATGGCGGGCACGGTCGACAACCGCGCGGACATCTACGCGCTGGGAATCGTGGCCTACGAGATGCTCACCGGCCGTGTCCCCTTCGCCGCGGACACGCCGGTGGCCGTGCTCATGAAGCACGTGCAGGACCCGATCCCCGTGCCTTCCACGCGCGACGTGCCCGAGCCTTTGATGCGCGCGCTGCTGAAGGCGCTCGCGAAGCGGCCAGAGGATCGCTGGCCGACCGCGGTCGCGTTCGTGAAAGCGCTCGCGGAAGGACTCGGGCAGGCGTCCACCGTGGGCGCGATGCCGGCGACGCCGACGGGCTTCATGCCCATGGAGGCGGCGACACCGGCGACACCCGGCCGACCGGGCACGCCCGCGCGCGGCACGGTGCCTCCGGGCCGGAGCACGCCCCGCCAGGGAACACCGCACCCGGGGACGCCGCCTCCGGGGACGCCTTACCCCGGGACGCCGTATCCGGGCACCCCGTATCCGCAGGCCGTCGGCGCACCTTACCCGGGGACGCCTGCCGGGGGCACGCCCTATCCGCCACCGCCCGGTTACCCGCCCGCTGGATATCCGACGATGCCGCCGTACGCCGGAGGTCCGCCGCCGTACGCGACCGGAGGCTATCCCGCCGCCTATCCGACCTCGCCTCCGCACCCGGCGCCGTCGAGTGGTCCAGGGCGCGGCCTCGTGATCGGGCTGGTCGCGGCGGTGGTCGTCGCGGGCATCATCGGAACCGCCGTCCTCCTCGTCCTGCTGCGGCCGAGCACATCCGCTGAGCGGCCGGAGCGGCCGCCCGTGACGCTGCGCTCGCCGGAAACCGCGGGCGACAGCGTGACGACGACGCCGGTCACGCCGCCGGAGACCTTCACCGTCGCGCCCAGCACCACCATCCCCGTCCCCACGACCGAGGCCGCGCGCCCCAGCGCGACGCCGATCCCGCGGCGCAGCGCCACGCCGGTGGCGACGCCCGCGCAGGTCGCGGAGGCGGCGCCCAGCGTCGCCCCGCCCACGACTCTGCCCACGGTCACCGAGCCCCGTCACGCCGCGCCCGCCGCGCCGGCGTTCCCCGGCGCCGGCAAGGTCGACATGGGCGAGAAGTTCTACGAGAAGTCGCTCGCCTACGAGGTCGGCCAGCCTCTTGCGCTCGACGCCCACGTCGGGCCGCTGAAGGTCCCCACGGTCCAGTTCGTGGTGGGGGAGAACAAGCGGCGCTTCGGCCGGAAAGACGAGCGGCACATGGAAGTGCGCGCGCTGTTCCCGGTCGTCGATTGCCCGAAGGGTGCCGGAGACTGGGACTACAAGATGATCGTCGAGCTGGTCGACGAGAACGGCCGTCAGCTCCACAAGTTCGAGGACAGCGGGAGCTGCAAGAACGAGATCAAGACCACGGCGGCCTACGACGCCGTCCCGAAGGCAATCCTCCCCGCGATACGGGGCGTCCGAGTTCGCTTCGAGGCCTCGAAGGACTAGTGCCGCATCCGCCGTCCCGGAGGACCAGGATTTGACGCTCCCCACGTTCCTTCTCGCCGTCGCTCTCGCGCCCGCCCCGTCCGCCAGCCCTGCCGCAGCCCCACTCCGCGGCGTCGGTGTCGAGGAATCGCTCGACGCCGATCCCGTGCTGGCCCCCGCGCTCGATCAGGCGCGGCCCGCGACCGCGGTGCCGATGTTCGTCCGCCTGACCGTCACGCCGAGGGAAGTCGCCGGGGAGGGCGCCGCGCGCGCGGCGGTACTCGACGAGCGGCTGTCCCTCTATGCCGCGCGCAAGGTGCCCGTCGTGCTTGCCCTCGGCCCGCTGCCCACGACGGATCAGGCCGAATCGTGGAAGGCGCGGCTGCGCGAGATCGCCGGCAAGTCGCGTGGGCGGGTCCGCGCCTACGAGTTCGCGACCAGGCCCGGCGTGCCCGCCGGCGAGCTGGCCTTCCTCCTCAAGCTCACGACAGTCCAGGTGCGCGCGGCGGACGCCGGCGCCCTGGTGGTGGCGGGCGGTCTCCAGGCCGCGGACACCGCCTGGCTCGAGTCCCTGTACCGCGAGGACGTGGCCGCGTATCTCGACGCGGTCGCGGTGGAGGCGCCGGCGCCGGACGCGCTCGAGGGGGCGAGCGCTCTCGCCCCGCTCCTGGCGCTCGTGGAGCGAGAGGACCCGACCGCCGTGGTGGCCGTGACCGGCATCCCCCTCGGCGACGAGAGCCTGGCCCCGCGCCGCCTCGGGGACTGGGAGCTGCGCCTGCTCGCCACGAAGGCCGCCGCGCATTGCTACGCCGCGACCGCCGCCGCCTTCGCGCCCGCGCTCAGCGTGGCCACGGCGGTCAAGGACCTCCTGACCGCGGAGGTGGTCCCCCTCGACGAGAAAGGGAGCAGCCTCAAGCTCCTGCGCGCGGGGCAGGACGTCACGAGCTCCTTCCCGCATCGCCTTCTCTACAACGTCGGAACGTTCTCGACGTACTTCGTCTACTGGGGCGGCCCGGAGAGCGGGCCCGCCGAAACCCTGCAGATCGAGCTGCGGGAGTCCGCAGGCAAGCCGCCGCTGATCCGGGACCCGCTGAAGGGCCGGCAGGGCACGGCGCGCGAGTTCCTGCGCGATCCCCACACCAAGACCTCGCGCGTCACCGTGGTCCCGGTGCCCGACCGTCCCCTGCTCCTCGACTTCAACGGCGGCAACGACGCCTACGTCTCGCGGGCGGAGGTGACGGAAGGCGTGCTGCCCAGCGTGGCCGAGATCATCGCGCGGCATCAGGAGGCCCAGGCCGGGCAGGACGCGCTCATCGAGACGTACGTGGCGGATGCGCGCATGGAGCAGCACTTCCGGCCCAGCGCCACCGATCCCGGGTTCGACGTCGTCACCGACAACCGGTTCTACTTCGACCGCGAGGGCACGGAGTGGGAAGAGCTGAGCTTCACCCTCAACGGGTCGAAATGGGGCGCGAACCGCCCACCCTTCCCCCTCCTCCAGCCGGAGAAGGTGCTCTCGCTGCCTCTCGACCTCCGGCTCAACAAGGACTACACCTACAAGCTCGAAGGCGTGGACAAGGTCGGCGACCGGCGTGCCTACGCAGTGCAGTTCCAGCCGCTCGACGGATCGCGCTCGCTCTATCGGGGCACGGTCTGGATCGACGCCGAGACCTTCGTCAAGCTCAAGGTGCAGGCGGTGCAGACGCAGCTGAGCCCGCCCGTCGTCTCCAGCGAGGAGATCCAGTACTTCATGCCCGCGGCCGATCTCGACGGGCGGCCCCTCTCCATGTTCACGCGGCTGGTCGGACGCCAGATCATGCTGGTAGCGGGCCGGAACCTGCTCGTGGAGCGCGAGGTCAAGTTCTCCAACTTCCGCGTCAACGCCCAGGACTTCGCATCCGTGCGCGCGGCCTCGCGGGCGACCAACCACGTCATGTACCGCGACACCGAGCGGGGGCTGCGCTACTTCGTGAAGAAGGGCGAGCAGCGCGTGGTCGAGGACAACCCGACCACCACGGCCAAGGCCCTCGCCTTCGGCGTCACCATCGATCCCTCCTACGACTTCCCCCTTCCCATCGTCGGCATCAACTATCTCGACTTCGAGTTCATGGGGAAGAAGCAGCAGCTCGCGCTGCTCTTCGGCGGCGTGCTTGCCCTCGCCAACGTGCAGCACCCCAAGATCCTCGGTCCCAGGGTGGACGCGAGCCTCGACCTCTTCGCCATCGCGGTGCCCGTGAACGACCAGGTCTACGACGCCGGTGGTGAGATCCGCGGCCAGCGGCTACGCGACCATCCGTTCTCGACAGGCGTGAACCTCGGATGGCAGTTCACCGATTTCCAGAAGCTGACCGCCAGCTACCAGTTCCGCTTCGATCACTATTCCGCGGACAAGCAGACGAGGCCGGGCTTCGCCATCCCCGACAGCACCGTCACCAACGGCTTCGGCCTCGCTTACGAGTACAAGCGGAAGGGCTACGCGCTGGGCGGCAACGCGTTCACCTATCGTCGGGGATCCTGGGACTCCTGGGGGACGGGCGAGGGGTTCGACGTCGACCAGCAGTCGTACCAGAAATACAGCGCGAGCCTGTCGAAGGACTTCTTCTTCGGCCTGCACAAGATCCACGTCAACGCCGCGTACTACGGCGGGCGGCATCTCGACCGCTTCAGCATGTACCAGTTCGGGTTCTTCGACGAGAACCGCATCCACGGCGTGCCGTCCGCGGGCGTCCGCTTCGGCGAGCTGGCCATGCTGCGCACCGGCTATTCG
>QHVP01000365.1 GCA_003222295.1 Acidobacteriota bacterium
GGCGACCGTTTCTGGGGCCTGGAGACGGGGGCGGACTACTACATCACCAAGGACTCGGAGCCGCAGCGGATCCTGGAGCTCGTGAAGAACATCCTCTCCGCCGACACCGTGCGCCCTTGGGCGGGGACCGCGGCCGCGAAGACCACCGGCGTCGACATCCTGTCCCGTGTCAACGATCTCCTGGACCGCAAGCTCTACGAAGCCACCATCCTGTCCGAGATCGGCCGGGTGGCGCGCAGCCTGGTGCAGTTCGACGAGTCCTTCACCTCGGTGATGTCCCTCGTCGCGCGCGTCGTCGATTTCACGGTGGGCGCCATGGCGTTCGTCGAGCAGGACGACGTGGACGTCGAGCTGATGCTGAATCGCCGGGCCGCGCCGTCGGTGGTGGACGAGGCCAAGGCACGCCTGCTGGAGGCCGTGGTGGCGGCGCGCGCCGGCGTCCCCCTGGGCCGCGTCCGTGCCCGCCTCTTCGCGCCCCCGGGCAGCGGGCTCAGCGTGGAGGAGACGGCCCTGGACGGGTTCGCCTCGTTTCCCGTCGAGACGAATGGCCGGCTCTCCGGGATGCTCGTGGTGACGGGACGCGCCGCCGGCAAGATGACGCCGGAGACGCGAACGTTCCTGGGCCAGATCGCGAACCAGGCGCACATCGTCATGGAGAACAGCCGGCTGTTCGAGCGGGTGAGGAACCTGGCCATCCGCGACAGCCTGACCGACCTGTTCAACCACCGGCACATCATGGACCTGGTCCATCACGAGTTCGAGCGGGTGGGCCGTTATCAGAACGCCTTCAGCGTCCTCATGATCGACCTCGACCACTTCAAGGGCATCAACGACCAGCACGGACATCCCGCGGGCGACGCCGTCCTGCGCGAGATGGCGCACCTCCTACGCGACCAGCTCCGCGCCACCGACTCCCTCGGCCGCTACGGCGGCGAAGAGTTCGTGGCCGTTCTGCCCCACACCGGAGCCGAGGAGGCGCGCCAGACCGCGGAGCGGATGCGGTACCAGGTGCAGCAGCGGCGCTTCCACGCCGGCGAGAGCGAAGTCCGCCTGAGCGTCAGCGTGGGCATGGCCACCTGCCCCGCGCCGGGCGTCGGCTCGTCCGAGGCCCTCGTGCGCGAGGCGGACAAAGCGCTGTACAGGGCAAAGGAGGCGGGCAGGAACCGGGTGGCGAGTTAAACTGGATTCATGCCGACCGATGACCGGGCGCGCGTTCCCGCGGACATCTCCGTGCCCGAGATGGAGAAGCTGCTAGGGCTCGCCCTCGAGCGCGGCGGGCAGTTCGCCGACCTCTACTTCGAGCACCACCGCACCTCGTCGCTCCTGCTCGAGGAAGGAATCATCCGGACCGCCTCCGCGGGCGTGACCTGCGGACTCGGGGTGCGGGTGGTCGCGGGTGAGCGCACCGGCTACGCGTACACGGACGACCTCTCGCCGCAGGCCATGGCGCGGGCGGCCAGCACCGCCGCCCACATCGCGGCCGATACGCGCACGGTCCCCCCGCAGGCCGTCTCCCCGGCCCCGGTCGAGCGGCGGTACGGGCCGGACACCGTTTCCGTCCTCGACCTGGCCGCGCGCATCGCCATCCTCGAGCGCGCGGACCGCGCGGGGAAGGCCTACGACCCGCGCATCGAGAAGGTCGTCGCCACCCTCACCGACGAGACGAAGCAGGTCCGCATCGCGAACTCGGTGGGCGTGCTGGCCGAAGACGTCCAGCCGCTCTTCTCGATCCGCGTCTCCGTCATCGCGCGCGACGGCGCAGTGCGCCGCGAGGGCATGGCGGGCGGCGGAGGCCGCATGGGCCCCGAGTTCTTCGATACCAAGCCGCCGGAATACTTCGCGCGGGAAGCCGCGCGCATGGCCATCACGCTGCTGGGCGCGAAGGAGGCGCCGGCGGGCCCGATGCCGGTCGTGCTCGCTCCGGGATGGCCCGGCATCCTCCTGCACGAGGCGGTGGGCCACGGTCTCGAGGGCGACTTCAACCGCAAGAGGACGTCCGCCTTCTCCGGGCGCATCGGCGAGCGCGTGGCCTCGCCGGGGGTGACCGTGGTGGACGACGGCTCGATCCGCGATCGCCGCGGCAGCCTCAACATCGACGACGAAGGCAACGTGCCCGGGCGCACCGTGCTCATCGAGGACGGCATCCTGCGGGGCTACCTGCAGGACCGGCTGAACAGCGGCCTCATTAAGATGACGGCGACGGGCAACGGCCGCCGGCAAGGCTACGGTTCGATCCCGCTGCCGCGCATGACCAACACCTTCATGCTGGCGGGCGAGGACGATCCGGAGGACATCATCCGGTCCGTGCCCCGCGGCCTGTACGCCAAGCATTTCGGCGGCGGACAGGTGGACATCACGAGCGGCAAGTTCGTCTTCTCCGCCACCGAGGCCTACCTCATCGAGGACGGCACGATCGGGGCGCCGGTGGTCGGCGCGACGCTGATCGGCAACGGGCCCGACATCCTCACCCGCGTCACGCGCATCGGCCACGACCTCAAGCTCGACGAAGGCGTCGGGGTGTGCACGAAGGCGGGGCAGAACGTGCCCGTCGGAGTGGGCCTGCCCACGATCCTCGTCTCCGAGATCACGGTCGGCGGCACCCGCCAGTAGCGCAGCGTCGTCACGCGTTGCCGCCCGGTGGAAGCCGCGCTATGCTCCCCGCCTTCGACCAG
>QHVP01000366.1 GCA_003222295.1 Acidobacteriota bacterium
AAGGTCCGCCTCACGAGTGTCTGCACCAGACCGACCTTGTATCCGTTGTCGGAGAGAGGCGCCGCCCCCACCGTGGCTGCGTTCGCGGCGGCGGCGGCCGTCGTCGCGTCGAGCGCCTTGCCGATCAGCGCCTGCTCCGCCCGCACCGATCGCCAGGGGATCGGCGCCACCGCCCCCAGCACGATCCGCGCTTCCTTGACCAGGCCGCCCTCGACGCGCACCGCCGCTGCCGCCGCCACCAGGGGCCAGTCGAACGCCGCGCGCTCGCGCAGGTCGTCGTACGAGGAGCGCCAGCCCGCCGCGGCCGGCACGCGGATCTCCGTCAGCACCTCGCCCGGCTGGAGCTGGTTCTCGCGCTCCGGGTCCTTGGAAGGCCCCGTGAAGAAGTCACTGGCCGCCAGCGTGCGCGGGCCCTTCTCGCCTTCGAGCACGAGCTGCGCGCCCATGGCCATGAGGGGCACCGCGGCGTTCGACGGATGCACCGCGTAGGACGGGCCGCCGCCGAAGATCGCGTGATAGCGGTTCTCGCCGCCCACGGCGTAGCAGACGTCGCCGCCCTTCTTGAGGCACTTGTACGACTCCTGCCGGTAGTACCAGCAGCGCGGACGCTGCAGCAGGTTGCCGCCGATCGTGGCCACGTTGCGGATCTGGGGGGAGGCAGCCTCGGCGCAGGCCTGGGCCAGAGCGCGATGGGTCGCGCGCACGCCCGCGTGCGCCGCCACCTCGGCCAGCGTGGCCAGGGGCCCGATGCGGAGGGAGCCGTCGGGTTGCGGCGTGATGTCGCGCATTCCCGCGACCCCTTTGAGATCGACGAGGCGCGGCGTCTCGACCAGGTGCTCCTTGAGGTGGTCGAGCAGGTCGATGCCGCCCGCCTTGAGCACCGCGCCTTGCCGCTCGGCCAGCAGCTCGCGCGCCTGGGCGACCGAAGACGGCCGGGCCAGCTCGAAGCTCTTCATCAGGCCCTCCTCGCCGCATTGATGTGGGCCAGGACCTTGTCCGGCGTGAGGGGCAGGGAGTGGACGCGCGCCCCCGTCGCGTTGAACACGGCGTTGGCGATCGCGGCCAGGGTGGGCACGATGGGCGGCTCGCCGATGCCCGCCGCCGACGTGTTGTTCCCGGCGTTGGCGATCTCGCTCACGATGGCCACCGCCTCGAACATGTCCTTGGAGGAAAGGATCTTGTAGGCCTCGAGGTTCGGGTTGACCATCGTCCCCACGTTGCGGTCGAGGATCCGGTTCTCGAACAGGGCCCACGACACGCCCTGGATCATGGCCCCGATGATCTGGCTCTCCGTGGTCAGGGTGTTGATGGGAATCCCGCAGTCGTTCACGGACACGACCTTCAGCACGCGCACGTTGCCCGTCTCCGTGTCGACTTCCACCTCCGCGAACTGCGTGCCTGCGAGGTCCTGCCGGTAGGTCTCGTACTGCTTCTTCCGCTCCGCGACCGCGCTGATGACCTCGTTCGGCATCTTGGCCGCGGCCTGGCGGAAGCCGATCGACTTCGACGGAGCGGCGGCCACGAAGATCTTCCCGCCCGCGGCGTCGAGGTCTTCGGCCTTCGCGCCGAGGAGGGGCGCCGCCACCGCGAAGAGCTTGGTGCGCGCGTCGTGGGCGGCCAGGCGCACGGCGGGGGCGACGGAGTTCGTGGTGTTGCTGCCGCCCGAGCCCACGCCTTCCGGCCAGCGGGTGTCGCCCACGTGCGGGGTGACGTCGCGGGTCTGCAGGCCCAGCTCTTCCGCCACGACCATCGCCATCGCCGTTCGGAAGCCGGTGCCGATGTCCTGCGACCCCTGGAAGACCTCGACCGACCCGTCGCGGTGGATCTTCACCTCCGCGCCCACGCCGCTGCCGCGCGCGAAGACGTACCAGTTCCCGTTGGCCATTCCGATCCCGCGCTTGCGCGGCCCGGACGTCTCGCCCGCCTTCTTGTTCCGCCGCTCCCATCCAATCGCCTTCGATCCGATGTCGTACTGGATCCGCCGCACCGGGCTCGACTCGTTCTTCCTCCGCAGCTCGAGCGGGTCCATGCCGAGCTTGTCCGCCAGCTCGTCCATGGCCGACTCCAGCGCGAACGCGCCCTGCGAGTGGCCGGGCGCGCGCAGCGGCGCCGCCGGCCCCGCGTTCGTGAAGACGTCGTGCTCTTCGACCAGGCAGTTCGGGGTGTTCGCGTACAGGTTCCCGGAGGGCCCGCCCGTGCCCGCCCCGCCCGCGATCCCGGCCGTGCCGAACGAGCGGTGGTGGATCGCGGTCAGTGTGCCGTCCTTCTTCGCGCCCAGGCGCACGGTCATGAGGGCGGCGGGCGCGTTGCCGGTGCAGAGATGCTCCTCGTGCCGGTCCAGCATCATCTTGACGGGCGCGCCCGCCTGCTTGGCCAGCTTGCAGGCCACGCCGGAGAAGTTCGTGCCCTCCGCGGAGGCGGCCAGCTTGCTGCCGAACCCGCCCCCCATGTGCTCGGTGATGACGGTGACGTTCTTGCGGTCGATGCCGAGATATTCCGCCATCCCCTCGCGCACGGTGGAGATGCTCTGGGTCGAGGCCCAGATCGTGAGCTGGTCGCCCTCCCACTTCGCGATCACGCCGTGCGTCTCCAGGGGGGAGTGCGTGTGCACGGGGACGTAGTACGTGCTCTCCACGGTGACGTCCGCCTCGGCCAGGCCCTTGGCCACGTCGCCGCGCGGGCCGCCGCGCCGCGGCACGATGGGCCCCACGACGTTGCCCTTGACCGGCGCCTTCGGGCTCCCCGGGACCTGGTCCGCGTTGTAGACGAGCGGTGCGCCCTCCTCCATCGCCTTCTGGAGGTCGGTCACGTACGGGCGCTCGTCATAGGTGACCTCGACGAGCCGGGCCGCGTCCTCCGCGACCTCGGGCGAGATCGCGGCCACCGCCGCCACGTCCTGGCCCGCGAAGCGCACCGCGCGCGCTTCCGTCGTCCAGACCGCCTTCACGCTCGGTAGCTTCTCCGCCTTGGAGGTGTCGATCTTCACGATCTCCGCCGCGGGCACGCTGGCGCGGACCATCTTTCCCCAGAGCATTCCCGGCATGGAGATGTCGAACGTGTACTTCGCTTGCCCGGTGACCTTGAGCGGGCCGTCCAGGCGCGGTTGCCGGCCCTTGACGACGCGCAGCTTCGAATCGAGGTCCCAGGGCTTGATGTCGCCTTCGGCCGCATGGACCTCGAGCGTCTGCGGCGCACTGGCGTGCCCGACCTTCACGAGATAGGTGACGGTGGGCGCCGGCGGCTTGGGAGAGGCGTCTTGAGTCATGGCTACGCCTTCCTTCCTGCGACCGGGGTCGCCTTGGCCGCCTTCAGCACGGCCTCGAACACGCGGGAGTAGGTCCCGCAGCGGCAGAGGTTGCCGGCGAGGCCGTCCTTCACCTGCTCCAGCGTCGGACTGGGGTTCTGGCGGAGAAGCGCGGTGGAGGCGACCACGAAGCCCGGGGTGCAGAAGCCGCACTGCAGGGCGTCCGCTTCCACGAAGGCGGCCTGGACCGCGCTCATCTTCTCCGGCGTGCCCAGGCCTTCGACGGTCGTGATCTCGTGGCCGACGGCGTCCGCGGCCAGCATCAGGCAGGACGCGATGGGCTTGCCATCCAGCATCACCGTGCACCCGCCGCAGGCGCCGCGGTCGCAGATCTCCTTGGCCCCGGTCAGGTCCAGATGATTGCGGAGGGCCCGCAGCAGCGTGACCCGCGGCTCCACCGTCACCGTGCGGGCGGCGCCGTTGATCTTGAGGGCCAGAGGGACGGCGTCCGGACCCAGGACGGTGGGGCCGGAAGCGCCGGGAGCCGCGCCGATGAGGCTGGTCGCGGCCGCCCCCACGCCCGCCGTCTTGAGGAAGGTCCGTCGCGAGACTCCCGAGGCGGGGGAGTCGTGGTCGGGAGGCTTGGCCATGGCGACCTCGAGGGGGCCGCGCCCACCGGAGGGCGCGGCCGGAAGTTTCTGGATTCTTGATCCCTCTGCGAGCGGCGGTCAAGGGTTGAATCGTCATTTCCTGTGAAGACCGCGCGCGCGAGGCGAGGCCGATCACGGGGCGTCATGGGCGCCATTGGATTTCGTCATATGTCAATCAGGGAACGAAGATCGATTGACATTCGTCTGTACGAACAGGTAGCTTTATTGCCTTATGGCGACAGGATCGGATCGTCCCCGGCTCGACCGCACGGATCGCGCGCTCCTGCTCGCCCTGTCCCGGGACGGCCGGCGCCCGGCGGCCGACCTGGCCAAGGAGCTCGGCCTGTCGCGGCAGGCGGTGACGGAGCGGATCCGCGAGCTCGAGCGGCGGGGCGTCATCCGCGGCTATTGCGCGGACGTGGACCCCGGGGCGCTCGGCCTCGGTGTCCGCGCCCAACTCCGGATCACGCTCGACGGCAAGACGCCGCAGAAGGAGAAGGAGGTCCTGCGGCGGCTCACGGCGAGCCCCCTCGTCCGCTCGGTGTACCGCGTGAGCGGCGAGGACTGCTTCGTCGCCGACGTGATCTGCCGCCGCATCGAGGACGTCAACGCGCTGCTGCTCGACCTGCAGTCGACCCGCGCCATGCAGTCCTCGCGCACGGCGTTCGTCCTGGAAACGGTCCTGGACAAGGGCACCCTCGGGGCGCTGCCGCCCGGCCTTCTCCTCGAGGATCCGGCGGGGGCGCCGGCGCGCTCGAAAGGCTAGAAATGTCTCCGCGTCACCGCCGTCTGCTGCCCTGGATCGCACTGGCCGTCGTATACGTCGTCTGGGGCTCGACCTACCTCGCCATCCGCATCGCCGTGCGCGAGGTCCCGCCCTTCGGCGCGGGGGCCGTGCGCTTCCTCGCCTCCGGGGTCGCCATGGCCGGGCTGGCCGCGATCGTGGACCGGCGCCACGGATGGCCGACCTGGCGGCAGGTCGCGGACTACTCGCTGGTGGGCGTGCTGCTCCTCTCCATCGGCAACGTCCTCGTGATGTGGGCGGAGAAGACGATCCCGAGCGGCATCGCCGCCCTCATCGTCGGCACCACGCCCCTGTGGCTCACCTTCCTCGACGGCCTGCGTCCGGGCGGCCACCGCTGGACGCCGGCGCTGTGGGTGGGGACGCTCATCGGCCTCGGCGGCGTCGCCCTCGTGGCGCGCCCGGAGGGCGGCATCCAGGCCGGCCACTGGGGCGCCATCCTCGCCCTGCAATTCGGGACGATCTCGTGGGCGGTCGGGTCGCTCTACGCGCAGTCGGTGCCGGCGCGCCTGCCCGTCTTCACCGCGGCCGCGATCGAGATGCTGGCCGGATCCGCCGCCCTCCTGTTCGAGTCTCTCGTTCTCTTCCGGGACGACTGGGGCGCCTTCCGGGTGGCCAGCGCGAACACCTGGCTGAGCCTCGGCTACCTGGCCATCTTCGGGTCGCTGATCGGGTTCACCGCGTTCGCGTACGCCCTCAACGAGCTGCCCGCGACCACCGTCGGCACCTACGCGTACGTCAACCCGGTGGTGGCGGTGATCCTGGGCCGTGTCTTCCTGAAGGAGGCGTTGACGCCGGGCCTGCTCGCGGGGGGCGTGCTCATCCTGGCCTCCGTGCTCCTCACCACGCGCGCGCGGCGTGCGCGGCCCGCGCCCGTCCGCGGCGATCCCTCGCCGCTGACCGCCGCCGAGAACGCCTAGCGCTCAGCGTCCTCCGGCCACCCCGGGGTCGCTGCCGCCGGCGCCGATGATCCGGTTGCGGCCGGCGTTCTTGGCCTGGTAGAGCGCGTGATCGGCGGCGCGGATCAGCTCCACCTCGGAGCGCGCATCCTGGGGGTACGCCGCCACTCCGCCGGAGATCGTCACCGCGCCCAGCGGCTGGTGCTCGGCGCCGGCGAAGGGATGCGACTCCACCGCGCGGCGCAGGCCCTGGGCCAGCCGATAGGCCAGGGCCTTGCTCGCGCCCGGATAGAGGATCACGAACTCCTCGCCGCCGTAGCGGGCGACCACGTCGTCCTCGCGGATGGAGCCGCGCAGGAGCTGGCCCATCTTCTTGAGGACCTCGTCCCCGGCCACGTGGCCGTTCGTGTCGTTGTAGTTCTTGAAGTCGTCGATGTCGAGGAGGAACAGGCTGACGCCGAGGCCGTCCCGCTCGGCGCGCCGGATCTCGGCGGACAGGCGCTCCTGGAAATGGCGCTTGTTGAACACGCCGGTGAGGCCGTCCTTGTTCGCGGTCTCCTGGATGGCCTTGAGCTTTTCCACCTGCACGATGGCGAGCCCGCCGAGGTCGGCCAGCATCTTCACGACCGTCTTCGCTTCTGCCCGCCGGCGCCGCGGCCGGCAGACGCCGATGACCCCGTGCAGGCGGTCGCGGGCGAGGATCGGCGCCCCCACGTCCACGTGGAGACCGGCGAGCGACGCGGGCTCGGGCAAGCCACCGATGGCGTCGAACTCCGCTTCGGCCAGGGCGCGCCGGGCCTTCCCCAGCCGTCCGATCCGGCCTTCGCCCGGCGCGACCTCCGCGCCGCGCGCGAGCGTCTCGGGCAGGCCGATGCCTTCGGCGAGGGCGAGCTTGCCGTCCGGCCGATGGACGAACACCGCCGCCTGCTCGGGCTCGAGCAGCTCGTAGGCCAGCTTGAGCATGACGGGCACCATGGTCCGGCGTCCGGAGGCCGCGAGCATCTGCCCCATGAGATCCGCCACGTCGGGCAGGGGATAGTGGTCGTGCTCCGCGGCGGCGCGCGCGCGGCGCGCGCGTGTCCCGATCACCCAGGCCGCGACCAGACCGATCAGGATTCCGGCGGCCACCGCCGCCCCCGAGCTCACTCCACGTAGCGAAGGCTGAAGCGGCCAACGGCGTCCTTGGCCGCCGCATCCTTGAAGATGGAGCCGGCAAGGGTGCCGCCCTCGAGCGCGCCGCGGAACTGCCGCGTGCCGCCGCCCGAGGCGGTGACGAATTTGAGGAGGCCCTTCTCGTACGTGACCTGCTGGAGCGGTGTGCGGACGGCGATCCCGCCCGTCTTGGTCGTGAGGGAGCCGCCCAGGTGTCCGCCGTCCACCTGGAGCTGTACCTCGATGCTGCGCTCGGCCTCGGCGTCCGCCATCATTCCTTCCCAGCGCCCGGCCACGGCCATGCCGGCCGACGTGGGGCCGCCCGAGGGCAGCAGGAGCGCCAGCTCGCGTATGTTCTTCAGGGCGGCGGGGGGGAGCTCGTACACGGTGGCGACGGGGACGCCGCCGACCGCACCGCGACGCTGGGCTTCGGCATAGAGGTCGACGAGGACCTTGCCCCGCGGCGTCATCTCGGCCGTGCGACTGGGGCGCTGGCCCTGGCCGAACAGGGTCACGTAATCCTGCAAGAGCGCGGCCCAGTAGCCGGCAATCTGGCGCGGCGTCGAACGGGTGGGCTTCGCGCCGGGATCCCAGGCCTGGGCGTATCCCTCCACGTCGTCGGGGGTGGCGCTCACGACCACGGGACCCCCGGTGATGGCCACCGCGGGCGCGGGAGCCTCGCGCTCCTCGAGGGACACGGGACGGGAGAGCGCGGACTCCATCAGGGCGTTGAGCGCGGTGGCGACGCGGTCCGCGCGCTCGGCGGTCGTGCCGGCGTCGGCCTTGCCCGTGAGCAGCAGGACGGGCCCGATCTCCGTCGAGACGAAGGCGTACCGGTCGGGCGCGCCCTGCGGCGCGGGCGCCGGGAAGAAACGCATGCGCGCGTTGCCCGACAACGGATGCGCGAGCGCGAAGCTCGAGCGCCCCGAAGACGTCGCGCCTCGGGCCTCCACTACGACGGGCAACGTCTCCTGCGATCCGGCCGTCGGCGCGGCGGGCGCCGCCACCTGCAGCTCGCTGGGGCCGGCGGCCAGCACCAGGGCCGGCGTCCCTCCGATCGTCACCCGGTTGCCGGTGGCCACGGGATCGAAGCCACGACCCCTGATCGTGACGCGTTGCCCGATCGCCCCGAAAGCGGGCGCGACCTCGACGACCAGGGGGAGGCGGCCGAGGAGCAGGGGGACGGCGCGGGCGGTGTCCGTGCCCATCTCCACCGTCACCGAAACGCTCTGCCCGTCCGTCCCCGCCGTCTCCGGCACCTTGAAGCGCAACGACTCCGCCGTCGCGTCCTTCACCTCGACCCTCTCGCCGCCGACGCGGACCGTCACCGGCCCGCCGTCGAAGTGCTGGCCGTGTATCGTCACCTCGGTCCCGGGCAGCGCGACGTCCGGCTCGAGCCGCGTGATGCGGGGCAGGCGAGCGATCTTGACGAACAGGGCATTCGAGCGTCCACCCCGGCCCTGCACGGTGATCGATATTCCCTTGTCCGCGGGCACCGCGACTTCGGGCACGGTGACGGCCAGGGACGTCGCGGAGGCGTTGGTCACCGTCGCCACCGCATTGCCGAAGCGGACCGTGTTGGCGGACGCGGAGTCTTCGAAGCCGGTGCCGTTGATCGTGATGGTCGTGCCCACCTCCGCCTTCGGCGGAGTGATCGAGGAGAGCACCGGCGGCGGCGCCTTCGAGTGCGAGTACGCGTAGAACGCGCCGGCGGTCAGGACGGCGGCGACCACGGCGACGATCGCGGCGCGCGCGGCGGCGGGGATGCCGGGCCCCCGCATCCGCGCCCGCGGAGGATGGGCGGGGCGGGCGGCCGGAACTTCGAGAGTCTCGCGCACGCGGTCTCCCCCGATGCTGGGGATCTCCGTCATGTAGTCCGGGCGGACGGCCGGACTCGCGGGGCGCGGCGTTCGCACCGGTCCGGCGGGTGCGTCCGCCGCCACGGCAGGACTCTTTTCGACGATGACGGCGGGCCCGGCCGGAGTCGCCGGCGCGGGCGCCGGAGGGGTGAAAGCGGGTTTGAAGCTCTCCGGCTTCGCCGGATCCGCGAAGACGAGCGGATCGTCCTCGGGCACGGTGAACGCCGGCGGCCGGGCGGGGGGCGAGGCCAGGCTGATCGGCATCGCCGCGGCCGCGGCCAGGTCGCCGGGAACGCGCACCAGCAGCTTCACGCTCTCCGGCGATCCCGGCGGCCCGATCGAGATGCGGTCGCCGTCCGAGAGGACGTGTCCGGTCCCGACCTTCTCCCCGTTGACGAACGTGCCCGTCGCGCTGCCTTCGTCACTGAGGACCACCGCGGCGTCTTCCCACGAGACGCGCGCGTGCGTCGAGTCGACGTTCCGACCCGTGAGGCGGAGGTGCGAGGTCGGACCCGACCCGATGACCGTTTCGGCTCCGGGCGCCGCGATGGGGACCGAGACTCCGTCGGAGGGACCCCCCGTCACGATCAGCGTGGGAAGCAGGGGGCCACTGGCCGAGGAACTCATTTGCCTCGCGTAATTTGGCCCGGATTCAAACACACGGCGCGCGATGGTGTCAACGACGGCGAAGGGGCGGGTGCGCGTTGACACACCCTGGGCGCGCGGTGCAAGCTCATCCCTTCGAGGTCCCTCGCGATGGAGAAGGTGGCCCCGCCGGCGGCGGCGGAAGCAGGTCCCACCGAGCCCGTTCTCCGG
>QHVP01000364.1:0-17572 GCA_003222295.1 Acidobacteriota bacterium
TGCAGCCGGGCACGTACGCCGAGGGCGCGGTGCAGGCGGCGGGGCCCGGCGGTCCTCACGTCGAGCGGACCGAAGCCCTGGAAGTGCGTCCGGCCGGGGGCGCGGCCGCCGCCGGTCCCGGGGTCCCGCAGCAGTCGGAGACGCTCGTCGTGCGGCCCTCGGGGTCGGCCCCCGCTGCGGCCGGTCCCCCCGAGCGGAGCGAGGCGGTCACCGTGCGCGCGTCCGGCGCTCCCCCCACCGCGGCCGCGCCCGCTCCGCCCGAGCGCGCGGAGAGCGTCACCGTCCGGCCGTCGCCGTCGCCCCGCCGCTGATCGCGCGTCGTTGACGGGCGCTCGCGCGAGCGCCAACATCCGCTCCTCCCTCCACGTCAAGGCCCGGGCGCGCGGGCGCCCGCTCTCGAAAGGAGACACGGAATGAGCAGGCTGCGCAGAGCCCTGATCGCCGCTGCCCTGGCCATCGCGTTCGTGGTCCCGGGCGCCCTGGTGGTGAAGGCGCAGGTGAAGCGGCCGTACCGCGACGGGTCGGTGTGGCAGGTGAACTTCATCCGGATGAAGCCGGGGATGGAGACCGCCTACCTCACCTACGTCGCGGGCGACTGGAAGCGCGAGCAGGAGGCGTCCAAGAAGGCCGGCTACTCCCTCTCCTACAAGGTGCTGCAGACGGAGGCGCACAACGCCGGCGATTTCAACCTGATCCTGATGACGGAGTACAAGGACCTCGCCACCCTCGAGGCCAACGAGGCGAAGACGGACGCCCTCCTCCAGACCGTGGTCGGCGACGACGAGAAGCAGAGGCAGGGATACAAGGAGCGCCTGGAGATCCGCGAGGTGCTGGCCCAGCGGCTGGCCCGCGAGATCGTGCTCGAGCCGCGGCCCTGAGTGGTGCGCGGGACAAGGCCGCCGCCGCCGCCCTCCGCAGTATCCTGATAGCGGGATGTCTCTTTCCGCGCTCGTGCGGCTGACTCAAGCCTGATGCCCGAGCGCCTCCGCACGAACTGGCGCGTGCAGGGACCGCTGCTCGGGTTCCTCCTCGTCACCGTCGTGCTCGCGTTCGTCGTCTTCCGCTACTTCCTGCTCACCTTCACGGTCGCGGCCTCGGTGGCGCTGATGCTGTCACCCTTGCAGGGCGCGCTGAGCCGCCGCCTGGGTGGCCGCGACGGCCTGGCCGCGACCCTCCTCATGCTCGGGGTCATGTTCGTCATCCTCGTCCCCATCCTCTTGTATGGCGCCCTGATCTTCCAGCAGGCGGTGGCGTTCCTCGACTGGCTGCGCCCGCATCTCGAAGCGCGGGAATGGGACCGCTTCTGGCGCGAAGTGGTCCCGCAACGATCGCCGAAGCTGGCCAACTGGCTGCGGCAGATCGGATGGGAGGCGCCCCCTCTCACCGCCGGCCTCGCCCGGGCGAGCGAGGTCGCCAACCATTACGTGCAGGTCCTGCTGACGGGAGTGGCGACGGTCGCGCTGGACCTGGTCATCTTCCTCATGATGCTGTTTTTCCTGCTGCGCGACGGCGACGACCTGCGCGAGTCGCTGCGCGGCATCTCGCCTTTCACGCGCGGCCAGGAGACCGAGCTGGTCGAGCACCTCGGCAACACGATCAAAGCCGTGCTGCAGGCCATGATCATCGTGCCGTTCATCCAGGGGGTGGTCGCGTTCGTCGGATTCTGGGTCTTCGGCCTGCCCTCGCCGCTGCTGTGGGCCGTGATGGTGGTCTTCGCCGCGCTCATCCCCATCCTCGGCTCGCCGCTGGCCTGGATCCCGGCTGCCCTCTACTTCCTGGTCAACGGACACCTGGGACTCGCGCTGGGCATGACCGCCTACGGCGTGTTCGTGATCAGCATGGTCGACAACATCGTGAAGCCGATCATCCTGCGCGGCTCCGCCCAGATCCACATGATGCTCGGGTTCCTTTCGATCATGGGCGGGCTGATCGCGTTCGGCCCCAAGGGCCTGATCGTCGGTCCCGTGGTGCTCTCGCTCGTGCTCTCGGCGTACCGGATCTATCGCTACGACATCTTGCGCTGGCGCGAGGAGGAGGGCATGGGCGCGACCATCATGGCGGGATTGCCGCCCCCGGGCGTGCCCATCGCGGAGCCGGTGGCTGCGCCGGAGCCTGCCGCCGTGGCCACCGCGGATCCGCGCGTCGCCTCGCGCTAAGCTGCTCAGTCCTAAGCGCTGCGAGAGCGCCAAGGGTGCGCGTCCAGGCTTGCCCGCGAACGCGCGCCCGTGATAGTCTTTCCGACCGTTGCCAAGCCAAGAGGGCCCTGACGGGAAGACTCCCGAGAGTGAGGACAAGGGGGGTGCCGGCTGGCAGCGATCCCTGCGGGATTCGGCGTCCTATCTGGGAATCGGCTCGAGCCTGGCCTTCACAGTCCTGCTGTGCCTGTGGCTGGGGCACTGGCTCGACAAGAAGTTCGGTACCGAGCCGCGCTACTTCCTCGTCGGGGCGGTGGTCGGAGTGGTGGCGGCGTTCGTGCACTTCTGGAAGATGTATCGGGCGATGAGCGGGGGAAAGAAGTGACGGTGGCGCGGTACGTAGCGGTTGTCCTGGGAGCCGTGGGCGCGTCGCTCGCCGCGGCGTGGCCGGCGCTCTCCGCGGAGGCGCGGCCGGCCGTGCTCACGGGCGCGCTCCTCGCCGCGCTCAATACCGTGTGCGCCTATTTCCTGGCCCTGTGGTCCGCGGGCCGCTCCAACAACGCCTTCTTCGTGGCCGTCCTCGGCGGGATGCTGGCGCGCATGACGGTGCTGCTCGCCGCCGTGCTGCTGGGCGTGCTCGTCTTCGCACTGGCCAAGTTGCCGCTCACGTTCTCGCTCCTCGCGTACTTCGTCGTCTTCCTGGTCCTGGAGCTGGCCGTCGTGTCGCGGCGGCCGACGGGACAAGGCGCGCGATGATTCCCTGGGTCCTCCTCGCGCAGGCGGTGCACGAGCCTGGCGCGCACGAAGGGGCCGAGAAGGCCGTGGAAGGGGCGGCGGAGCATCACGAGGGCATCGCCGAGATCCTGATGCACCACGTGGTGAACGAGCACTACGGTGACCTCTACCTGTTCGGCCTGAACGTCGGCCCGAGCAAGCACCTCTTGTGGTTCGCAATCGCCGCCGCGCTGGTGCTGGTGGTGGTGCGTCTGGCCATCCGCAGCTACCGGAATCACGTGCCGAGCGGCCTGGGCACGGCCGTGGAGACGCTCGTCGTCTACGTGCGGGACGAGATCGCGGAGAAGAACATCGGCCACGACGGCCGCAAGTATGTCCCCCTCCTCCTGAGCTTCTTCTTCTTCATCCTGGTGGCCGCCCTGCTCGGGCTGACTCCGTTCTCCTCGACGGCCACCGGCAACCTCAGCGTCACGCTGGGGCTGGCTTTCGTGTCCTTCCTGGCCATGCAGTGGGCCGGCATCAGCAAGTACGGGTTCGTGCACCACTTCCAGAACATGATTCCGCCCGGCCTGCCCCTGTGGCTGCTGCCGATCATGATCCCCGTCGAGCTCCTCGCCATGTTCACGCGCCCGTTCGCCCTCATGATCCGACTCTTCGCGAACATGCTGGCGGGGCACATGGTCATCGCCAGCCTGCTCCTCCTCATCCCCCTGATGGCCAGCATCAACTTCGCGTTCGGCGTGGGGATGGTGCCGATCTCGCTCGTCCTTGCGCTCTTCATCATGATGCTCGAGATCCTGGTCGCCTTCATCCAGGCCTACATCTTCACGCTGCTCACATCCATCTTCATCGGGATGAACGCTCATCCCGCGCATTGATGCGCCGCTCAATCACACTCACTGGAGGAGCTGACCGACATGCCCACTGATCCCAAGGCTCTCGCGTACCTGGCCGCCGGCTTCGGCGCCGGGATGACCATCATCGGTGGAGGCTACGGCATCGGCCGCCTGGCCGCCGCCGCCATGGACGGCATCGCGCGCCAGCCCAACGCCGCCGGCGACATCCGCGGGGCCATGATCGTGGCCGCCGGCCTCATCGAGGGCGTCACGTTCTTCTCGCTGATCGTGACCATCCTCCTGGCCATCAAGTAGGGCGAGCGGTGGTCTCCCTCCTGCCCGCCGCCCTCGCCGCCGGCGGCTTCACCGACCTGGAGCTCGGTCTCACCCTGTGGACGGTGGTGCTGTTCGCGATCTTCGCCTTCGTGCTCACCAAGCTGGGATGGAAGCCTCTCCTGGCCATGATCGAAGAGCGCGAGAAGGGCATCCACGACGCGGTCGGCTCCGCGCAGAAGGCCAACGAGGAGGCGCAGCGCCTCCTCGCCCAGCATCAGGAGCTGATCCGCGAGGCCGGCCGCCAGCGCGAGGAGATCGTGAAGCGCGCCCTGGCCGACGCGGAGACAGTGAAGACCGATCTCATCGCCCAGGCCCGGGCCGAATCCGACCGGATGGTCCAGAAGGCCAAGGAACAGATCGAGCGCGAGAAGAAGCTCGCCATCCAGGAGCTACGCTCGTCGGTGGCCGATCTCGCGGTGGAAGCCGCGTCGAAGATCGTCCAGTCGTCCCTGACCCCGGAAGCCCAGAAGAAGCTCGTCCACGACTTCATCGACAACCTGCCCCAAGCGCGCGGCTGATCTCTCGATCGCCGCGCGTCCGTCAGGCCGGCCGCTCGCGCCGCTTGGCCGCCTGCTTCTGCCGGTACATCTCGCGGTCGGCGGTCTCGATCGCGCGTTCGAGCGGCCGCTCCATCCCGAAGCTGGCCACGCCGAAGGAGACGGAGAGCCCGACCGGCTTCGCCATTCCGCGCAGCGTGGTCTCGCGCAGGGCTTCGCCGATCTGGTCGAGGCGTCGCGTCGCCTCCGCCTCCGGAACCCCGATGAGGATGACCAGGAACTCGTCGCCGCCCCAGCGGATGACCAGGTCGGCCGCGCGCACGATCGAGCGGATGGCCGTTGCGACGGCCCGGATCGACTCGTCCCCGGCCGCGTGCCCGTAGGCGTCGTTGATCGGCTTGAGCGAATCGATGTCCACGAGGGCCACCGTCCCCTCGGGCGGCGTCGACCCTTGCCGGCGGGCGTCTTCCACCAGCGAGTAGAACGCGTGCCGGTTCAGCGTCTCCGTCAGCGGATCCACGCGGGCGAGGCTCTGCATGGCGTCGTGCGCCACCCGTAGCTCCTCGTTCGCGGCCTGCAGCTCGCGGTTGACGTCCTCCATCACCACCGTGACCATCCCGAAGGCCAGCAGCACCTCGAAGATGAGGTCGTACAGCGATGCGTAGCCGAGGTACGCGGAGGGAAGCGAGACGCGGTAGAGCTCGGCGAAGCTGATGACGGGGACGTAATGGAAGAAGTCGATGGTGAGGAGCAGGAGCGCGATGGCCATGATGCGCACGCCGGGCAGCGTCTGCGGACGCCCCCGGCGGGCGCGTTCGAGCTGCCAGAACGCGATCGCGAAGAGCAGGGCCATGACGGCGGCCTGGAGGATGAACCGCTGCGAAAAGCTCCTGCCGACGTGGGGAAGGGTCATGGCGAGGAGCAAGGCGGGCGCGGCCCAGCCCGCGTCCCCACGCACCAGCCGTGTCCCGGAGCCATACTCGCGGCAGCCCGCGATGACCAGGAACGCGAACGCGTACTCGCCGAAGAAGTAGACGGGCTGGAGGATCGGCGTGAGCTCCCGGACGCGGAGCATGATCAAGAGGGCGGAGAGGGCAGTGGCCAGGCCAAGCCATCCCACGCACCAGGAGCGCAGGCAGCGGCGGCCGATCGACCGCTGGAGGAACGCGCAGAGCCCGGCGATGAGTGCGATGCCCGTCGCCTGCATGGCCAGCCCGAGGTCGCTGGCGACGACGCCCTGCACGAGGCCTCTCTCCGAGCAGGCCGGAGGGATCTGCTCGCACTCCGATTCTAGGGGAGGGCCGCCATGGTCACCAAATTGCCCCCAGCGTGAACACTAATCGCCGCCCAGGATGTTCCCGATGTCCCTTAGGGTCCCGCCCACGCCGGCCACGCCGCCCGATCCCTCCTTCGTGAGGCCCAGGATGCGGCCGGCCAACCGCGAGAACGGCAGCGTCTGCAGGATCGTCTTGCCGGGGCCGGTCAGGGTGGCCAGGAACAGGCCCTCGCCGCCGAAGAGCGCGTTCTTGAATCCGCCCACGAACTGGATGTCGTACTGCACCGACTCCTCGAAGGCGACGATGCAGCCGGTGTCCACGCGCAGCATCTGGCCGGGCACGAGGTCGAACTCGATGAAGTTGCCGCCGCCGTGGATGAAGGCGGTGCCGCGGCCGGTCAGGCGCTCCAGGATGAAGCCCTCGCCGCCGAAGAGCCCCGCTCCGAAGCGCTTGGTGAACGCGACGCCCACGTCGATCTCGGTGGTGGCGCAGAGGAACGAATCCCGCTGGCACAGCCAACCCGGGCCCCCGGCGAAGGCGAGCTCCTTGATCTTTCCGGGGTAGGGAGCGGAGAAGGCCACCTGGCCGTCCACACGGCTCTTGAAGCGCGTCATGAAGAGGCTCTCGCCCGCGACCATGCGGCGCAGGCCGCCCCACAGGCCGCCCTTCATGGCGCTCTGCATCTCCACGGGACTTCCTGCCCGCCGCGCAGGGGGATCACCACCGCCTGCATCACGTCGCCTACGATGTGGAACTCGGTCGGCTGGTCGGTGCTCGGCGCGGAGGCCGCCGCTCCGCACGACGGGCAGAAGCGGGCGCCGTCCGCCAACGGCTTTCCACAGGTCTGGCAGTTCATCGATCGCTCCCCGTGTTACATTTCCTGCCCATGCCCGACTCCGAGATCGCGAAAGTCTTCCAGGGCCTCCCGAAGCGATTCCAGAAAGGTACGGTCCAGAAGCCGCGAACGTTCTACTTCTCGCTCGACGACGACGAGAAATGGACGGTCGCGCTCTCACCGGACAAGTGCCAGGTGACGGCGGGCAAGCCGGCCGCGGACGCCGACTGCTTCTTCAAGGCCTCGAAGCAGATGTTCCTCGACGTCTGGAACGGCAAGCACGTTCCGTCCGCCAAGGACTTCCTCACCGGCGCCATCAAGAGCAACAACCCGCTCCTCCTCAAGGACTTCGTCGCCGCCTTCAAGAAGGGCTGAGGCGGCTAGGGCCGCTTCATGGTCAGCGAGTCGCGCAGGGGCAGCACCACCACCTTGCGCCCCTCGGCCAGCGCCTCCAGGCTCGTCTGGTGCTTGCCGTCTCCGAGGTCGATCTCCTTCTGGTCGCCCACCACGAGCACGACCATCTTCTCGGGCGTGAGGTACTTCTGGGCCACGCGCTGGACGTCGGCGGCGGTGACGGCGCGGATGCGGTCCCGGTACGTCTGCCAGTAGGTGGGATCGCGGCGAGTGTACTCGTCCGCGGCGAAGATCCCGACCGTCTGCGCCTTCGAGCCGAACGTGCTGGGGAAGGTCTCGATGAGGTTGCGCTTGATGGTGTCGAGCTCCTCGTCCGTGACCGGCTTCTCGCGCATCCCCTTGATCTCCTGCAGCACGAGCTGGGCGGCGTAGGCGACGGTGCGGCTCTTGGACTGGAACTCCGCGCGGAACGAGCCCGGGTAGTAGACGCCGAAGCGCAGGCCGGAGCCCGCGGAGTAGGCCAGCCCTTCGTCCGAGCGCACGGTCTTCATGATGCGGGACGTGAAGCCGCTCCCGCCCAGGATCTCGTTCATCACCTCGAGCGCGTAGGCGTCCGGATCGCCCCGGCGCACCGAGGGCAGGCCGATCGACACCCGCCCCTGGTTGACGTCCTTCTGGATGCGGTAGATGCCCGGGACGGCGGTATGGATCTCGGACGGCACCGGCGGCACCGTGGCCGCGGGTCCCGGCCAGTTCGCGAAGGCCGCCTCCAGCTTCCGGATCATCTCCGGCCGTGAGAACGACCCCGATACCGCCGCGATCATGTTGGCGGGGTGCACGTACTTCTTGTGGAAAGAGGCCAGGTCTGGCCGCGAGATGGACTGCACCGACGCCGCGGTCGTGAAGCGGTTGCTGAAGTGGTCCTCGCCGTAGAGAAGGACGTTCCACTCGCGGGCCTCCACCTCCTCGGAGTCGTCGTTGCGCTTCTTCATCTCCTGGAGGGCCTGCTCCTTGGCCAGGGCCAGCCGGTCCTCCTGGAACCGCGGCTCCTTCAGCATCTCCACGAACACCTTGAGTGACTCGTCCAGGTTGTCGCGCAGGGCGTTGAGGCTCGCGCGGCCGGAGGTCTCGCCGATGCCGGTGCTGACGTTGGCGGCCAGCAGGTCCAGCTTCTCGTCGAGCTGCTCCGCGGTGAGGCTGCGCGTCCCCCCGCGCCGGATCTGCGATCCGGTGAAGGCGGCCAGGCCTTCCTTGCCCGCGGGCTCGAGGTAGGAGCCGGTGCGCAGCGTGAGCTCGATGTTCACGAGGGGCAGGGTCGGGTCCTCGGCGATGTACACGACCATCCCGTTCTTCAGGACCACGCGATAGTCCTTCGCGGACGGCGGCGTGTACACGATGGGCGCGAAGACGAGCTTGTCCGGATGGTCGGGGATGGCGGCCTGCTGGGCGGCGACGGGCGCGGCCGCGGAGGCCGCGGTCGCGAGGAAGGCGAGAGCGAAACGGATGCGAGTGGTCTTCACTTCTTCTGTCCTTCCAGGGCGGCCAGACGCTCCTGCGCCCGCTTGAGCAGGAGGTCGAACACCGGCTTCATCTCCGGGGGCACCTGGCCCTTTGCCTGCTCCATCTGGGCCAGCCCCTCGCGGAGCTTGGCCGGATCCGTCTCCGCCTGGATGCGCGCGATCTGCTGGCGGGCCATGCCTTGCGCGGGCGCGGGCAGGGCCGCCACCTCCGGGTCGTCCGCGGCCGCGGCCGCGTCGCCCGTCTTGCGCAAGAAGACCCCGACGGTGCGGTTCTCCTTCGTGAAGTAGTGCTTGGCCGCGCGCTGGAGGTCGGCGGCGGTCACGCGGTCGACCTCCTCCGCGTAGGTGTTGATATAGCGCCAGTCGCCGAAACCGTCGTAGATCATGAGCTGGATGGCGATCGAGAAGGGCGAGGAGAGGCGCCGGAAGGCGTTGGCCTTGGCCTGGTTCTTCACCTTCTGGAGCTCCTCCGCGGGCAGGGGCTCGTCCTTGAGCTTCTCGAGCTCCTCGTAGACGGCCTCCTCGACTGCGGCCGGATCCTTGCCTTCCTTCACCGTGGACTCCACCTGGACGAGGCCGTCGTACTTCTTGAGGTCCACGGACGCCGAGGCCTCGTTGGCCACCTGCCGGCCCGTCACCAGCCCCTTGTAGAGGCGGCCGGTACGCCCGGAGAGGACGTCGGTGATGAGGTCGACCACGGTGCGGTCCTTGTGCATGAACGGCACCGCGTGGTACCAGACGCGCACGGTGGGCGAGGTCTCCGCCTCCGCGCGGAAGCGCTTCTCCCCGATCTGCTCCGGCTCCGTCGTGACCACCTCCGGCGGCTCCGTCTTCCCGCGCGCGATGCGTCCGAAGTACCTCTCCAGCAGCGGGCGGACGGCGGCCGTGTTGAAGTCGCCGACGAGCACGCCGGTCAGGTTGTTCGGCGCGTAATAGGTGCCGAAATAGGCGTCGGCCTCCGCCTTGGTGATGCTGGAGACGTCGGAGGGCCAGCCCACCACCGGCCACTTGTACGGGCTGGCCTCCCAGAAGAGCGCGTTGAAGGCCTCGTCGTATTTGCCGAGCGGCGTCGACTCCGTGCGCATCCGGCGCTCTTCGTAGACGACGTCACGCTCGGAGTAGAACTCGCGGAAGACGGGGTTCATGAGCCGGTCCGATTCCAGCCAGGACCACAGCTCGATGCGGTTGGCGGGCAGGCGCACCATGTAGATGGTCCAGTCCTCGCTGGTGCCCGCGTTGAGCCCCTCCGCCCCGTTCTTCGTGTAGATCTGCGAGAGGTGGTCCTTGATCTGGACCTGTCGCTGCTTCTGCACGAGCTGGTCGAACTGCTTGTCCAGCTCGCGGTAGCGCGGCGTCTGGTTCTCCGGCTTCGCGAGGTCGTCGATCTCGCCTCTCCGCTGCCGCTCACGCATCGCCTTCATCTCTTCCCGCATCTCCGCGCGGACCTTCTCCTGCTCCGCGATGATGCGGAGATCGGCGTCGATGTCCTTGGTGCCGATGGTGCGGGTGCCCTTGAACATCATGTGCTCGAAGAGATGGCTGATCCCGGTGATACCCTCGCGCTCGTTCACCGAGCCCACGTGGGCCACCCAGCCCCCCACGACGGTGGGCGAGTCGTGGCGCTCGAAGAGCAGCCAGCGCATCCCGTTCGGGAGCGCGAACTCCTGGACGTTGATCTGGGGCTTCTCCGCCGCCTGGACCGGCCCGGGCAGGGCGGAAAGGAGAAGCAGAAGGGCGATGCGGCGGGGTGCGGCCAGGTTCATGTGATTGGACTCCAGGAGCGGACGCGCGAGCACGCCTGCGAACCAGCAGGATAGCAGACTGTAATCCGGCCGTAATCAGGAGGCTCCTGTGTCGCCCGACGGAACTTCGCGGCTTCGGGCCGCGTCTTGGATCTAGGAGAAATGAAGACCCTGGCCATGAGCCTGCCGACCATCGTCCAAGGCGTACGTCAGAACCTCGTGCCGTGGCTGGCCGTCAAGGCCGTCCTGACCGCCCTCGTCTTCGGTGGCCAGGTCGGGGTGTGGACCGCGTTCGTGCTCGATACCGCCGTGTCCGTCCTCGTCCTCGCCTACGGCTGGTGGCTGGCCCGCCGCTAGCCCGCCGCGATCCCCGCGAGGCCACTCTTCACCGCGAACAGCCGCGGCGCCATCACGGCGCCGGTGCCCGCAAATCGGCAGGCCAGGACGTGCTGGCCGGGCGCCGGCTCGAGGTGGCGGTGGACGATCGCGCCGATGCGGAACTCCAGGGACGCGTCGTAGCCGTAGGGCGTGATCGAGACTTCGGTGCCCGGAGCCACGCGCTCTGGCGCCTCGATCCGGCAGCCGGTCCCGCTGACGTCACGCAGCAGGCCGCCGAGCGTGCGGCCGTCGGGAAGATGGACGTCGACGCGGAGGAGCAGTGGCCGGCGGCGGCGTCGCCGGCGGTCGCCCGATTCCTTTCCGTCGCGCCAGCGCGCGAGGCGCGTGACCGTCGCCCTGAGGTAGGCGGGATCCAGGGGCGGGCACACACAGGCCGCCGCGCCCCGGCCCACGGCAGCGATGAACCGTTCGATGTCGCGCTCGTGGTCCACGACGACCAGCGGCGAGCGGCCCAGTTCCGGGTCCGCGCGTACGCGGTCGAGGGATTCGAGCAAGTCTTCGCGGCGCCGGCGCTCGTGAAGGACGACGACGTCCGGCCGGGGCCGCGTTTCGGCTGCAGGCGGGGCCAGCGCATCTTCCAGCGGGCGTACGGTTACGGCCAGACCGCTGGGGCGGAGCGCGGCCTCGAGCCACCGTCCGTCCTCGGCGGACCCCCCGACCACCAGGATCACCGGACCCCCCTCCCTTACAGTGTGGATCGTCACCCTGCCTCCGGGAGTTCCCTCCCGTACGTTTGGACGGCCCGGGCGGGGGATGGATAATCGACCCCTTGCGGGATACGGGCGGATGCTGACAGAGGTCCTCGCGCTGTTGCTCGCGGGTGGGGTGATGGCGTCTCCGTCTCCGTCTGCGTCTCCCTCTCCGTCTCCGGATTTCGCCGCCGAAGAGTCCGCTCCGCTCACGTCCTCCGGCGTGCCCGAAGAGGCGCTTCCGCCGGGCACGCCCACCATCCCACTCGCCCGAGCGGTCGCGACGGCCCTCGAGCGCAACTTCACCGTGCTCAACTCCGCGGACGCGGTGGCGACGTCGCGGCTGCGCGAAGGCGTGACGCGCGCGCAGTTCCTGCCCAAGGTCACCCCGCGCTACCAGCGCTCCGCGGACGACTCGCTCTTCGGAGTGGATGCCACCCAGAAGCTGCCGTGGACCGGCGGCAGCGTGACCGCCGCCGCCCTCATGCGCTCGACCTTCGCAGGCGCGACGGGACCGGATGTGAGCCCCTTTCCCCGCACCTCGGACCTGCGCCTCGTCCTGACCCAGCCCCTGCTGCGCGGCTTCGGGCCCAATGCCGCCTTCTACGACCTGCGCGTGAGCCGCCGCAGCCGCGAAGGACAGGAGCGCCAGTACGAGATGGAGCGCCAGCGGCTCGCGCTCGACGTCACGCGCTCGTACTACCAGGTCATCCAGCAGCGGCAGCTCCTGGCCGTGGCCCGCCAGAGCCTGGATCGCAGCGAGAGCCTGCGCCGTGCGTCCACCGCCCGCCTCGAGGTCGGCCTGGTCAGCAAGCTCGACGTCTATCGCGCGGAGCTGCAGGCCTCGCAGGCGCAGGAATCGATGGTGCGCGCGGAGACCTCGCTGGAAGCGGAGCTGGAGCATTTCCGCACGCTCCTCGGCCTGTCGCCCGGCGATGCGCTGCAGCCGGAGGCCTTGGCCCTCCCCGAGGACGTGGTCGACGATATCGAGCCGCTGGAGGTCCTGACCCAGCGCGCGCTGGAGAACCGCCTCGACCTGCTCGAGACGCGCGACCAGGTCGGAGACGCGCGGCGCACCGCGTCCCTGGCCCGCCAGAACCTCCTGCCCCAGCTCGACCTCAACCTCGGGGTGACGCAGTTCGGTACCGGCACCACCTACGGCAACGCCTTCCACTCCGCGGAGCGCCAGGTCAACCTCTTCTTCAGCACCTCCTATCCCCTGGAGCGCTCGAACGAGGCGACCAACCGGGCGGTGGCCCAGCTCGACGTCTCGTCGCGCGAGCGCACCCTGCGCCAGAGGCAGCTCGACCTGGAGGCGGAGGTGCGGGGAGCGGTGCGTGAGCTGCAGCGCATCCGGAAGAGCATCGAGCTGCAGAAGAAGGGCGTGGAGGTGGCGGAGCAGCAGCGGCGCCTGGCCACCTTGCGCTACCAGCGCGGGCTGGCCTCCAACTTCGACGTCGTGGACGCCGAAGGCAGCCTGGTGGTGGCGCGCAGCGCGCTGGTTGGCCTCCTCACCAGCTACCAGGTGGCGCGCGTCGACCTTCTGCGGGTCACGGGCACGCTGGCCGTGGACAAGGACCTCGCGCCATGAGCACGCCCGAACCCGCCGGAGGCGAGCGCGTGGCACGCGCGCTGGGCGCGGCGCGGGCCCGCTTCACCCTCGTGGCCCGTTCTGCCGCCCGCGAAGCGCGCCCCTGGCTGCGCCGCGCGAACTGGAAGCGCGAGAACCTGCGCGCCCTGGTGGCCGCGGCCCGCGCGCGGCCCCGGCAGGCCGCCGCCGCCGGCGCCGCCGTCGTGCTCGTGGTCCTCGCCGCGGCCTGGCTCCTGCGCGACCCGATCCCGCCGGGCGTCGCCATGTTCGTGGTCGAAGAGGCGCCCTTCGACATCTCGGTCGTCGAATCGGGCACGCTGCAGGCCTTGCGCTCGGTCACCTACGCCTCCACCATCCAGAGCAACCAGGCCAAGATCATCGCCATGGTGCCGGAAGGCAAGCTCGTGCAGAAGGGCGACATGCTGCTGCTCTTCGACGGGGCGCCGTTCGAGGAGGAGATCCGGCGCAGCCAGGCCCAGCTCTCCCTGGCCGAAGCGGACGTGCAGAAGGCGCAGCAGGACCTCAAGCTGCAGAGCATCCAGAACCAGGAGGAGCTCGCCGCCGCCAGGCAGAAGGTGGAGCGCAGCCGGCTCGAGCTGGCCGACGTGTCCGAAGGCAAGGGGCGCCTGCGCGAGGCGGAAGCCGCGGCCGCCGTGGGCAACGCGGAGCGCGAGCTCGAGAAGGCGGTCGGCGCCCACGAGGACTTGAAGCCGCTGCTGGCGGAGGGGTTCATCACCAAGCAGGAGCTGGACCGCGCGGCCCAGGCCGTGTCGCGAGCGCGCGAGGAATTGGAGCTGGCCAAGCGCCGCCACGACGCCCTGGTGCGGTTCGGCCGGCCGCTGGAGATGTCCCAGGCGGAGGCGGAAGCGTCCATGACCCGCGAGAGCGCGCGACAGCTCGAGGCCGCCGGGGCCTATCGGATGGAGCAGAAGCGCTCGGCCATCGCCGCCGCGGAGAGCCGCATCACGGAAGCGACCGCGAAGCTGGCCCTGGCCAAGCAGCAGCTCGCGCGCACCGAGGTGCGCGCGGACGTGCCCGGCATCGTCGTCTACAAGGACGTCTTCTTCGGATCGGAGCAGAGGAAGCCCCAGGTGGGGGACCAGGTCTGGGCCAACCAGCCCCTGCTCATCCTCCCCGACATCTCGAAGATGGTGGTGGAGACGCGCGTGCGCGAGACGGACATCCACAAGGTGGAGAAGAACCAGCACGTGGCCGTGCGCGTCCAGGCCTATCCGGACCTCAAGCTGACGGGCAAGGTCACGCTCGTGGGCACCCTCGCCCAGGAGGAGAAGGAGCGCCGCGGAGTCAAGTTCTTCGGCGTCACCATCCAGATTGGCGAGTCCGAGCCGCGGCTGCGCCCGGGCATGACCGCGGCCATCGAGATCCAGGTCGAACGGCGCGCGAACGCGCTGCGCGTGCCCCTGGAAGCCGTGTTCGAGCGCGACGGCCGGCACCTCTCCTAGTCGAGAAGGGCCTGCGCCGCGGCGACCGCGTGGCCCTGCGGGATCCTTCCGCCGCTCCCTCCGACTTCGGCTCTCTCACCTCGTCCTGACGGACGTGACGCGCCTTTTCGCCTCGCTCCTCCCATGACGGCCCTGGTGGATCTGCGCGGCGTCGGCAAGGCCTACGTGCGCGGCGCGCGCGAGGTCGTCGCCCTGCGCGACGTGACCTTGACGATCGAGGAAGGGGAGTCGGTCGCGATCACGGGACCGTCCGGCTCGGGGAAGTCGACCCTCCTGAGCATCCTCGGCTGCCTCGACCGTCCCACCACCGGCGAGTACCGGCTGGGGGGAACGCCGGTGGCCGGCCTGGGCGACGAGCAGCTCTCGCGCGTGCGCAATCGCAGCATCGGCTTCGTGTTCCAGTCCTTCCACCTCATCCCCCAGCTCACCGTCGCCGAGAACGTGGAGACGCCGCTGCTCTACGCGGGGCTCTCTCCCGCGCGCTGGCGCGAGCGCGCGCTGAGATGCCTCGAGCGCGTGGGCCTGCTGCCGCGCGCGGACCATCGTCCCTCCGAGCTCTCGGGCGGGGAGGCGCAGCGCGCGGCCATCGCGCGCGCGCTGGTCACGGAGCCGCGCCTCATCCTGGCCGACGAGCCGACGGGCAACCTCGACAGCGCGACGGGCGAGGAGATCGCGCGCCTCCTGGAGGGCCTGCACCGCGACGGGCGCACGGTCGTGCTGGTGACGCACAACGAGGCCCTGGCCGCCCGCGCGCAGCGTCTCGTGAAGCTGCGCGACGGCCGGGTGGAGGCGGCGGCATGAACGCGTCCCCTCGGGTGCTGCTGCGCCTGGGCGTGCGCAGCCTCCTCGTGCACAAGCTGCGCTCCGTGCTCTCGATCCTGGGCGTCGTGTTCGGCGTGGCCGCGGTCACCGCCGTCTCCGCGGTCGGGGAGGGCGCGCGCCGCGAGGCGGTGGCGCAGATCGGCAGCCTCGGCATCGACACCCTGACCGTGCGCGCGCGGCCGGCGGCGGGGGCGGTCTCCACTCCGGGGGCGGCCGCCCCCATCGGCCTGCGCCTGCGCGAGGCGGAAGCGGTGCAGGCCGTCGTCCCGAACCTGGTCGCGACCGCTCCCGTGCGCGAGGCATCCCTGCCCGCGGAGGCCGGCGGCCGCGCCACCGACGCGGCCGTGGTGGGCACCACCGCCGCCTATCGCGACGCCGCGCGCCTCCGCCTGTCCGCCGGCCGTTTCCTCACCGACCTCGATGTGGAGGACCGCAAGCGCGTGGCCGTCCTCGGGGCCTCCATCGCGAACACGCTGTTCCCCTTCGAGGCGCCGGTGGGGCAGCGGCTGGCCCTGGGCGGCGACTGGTACGACGTGGTCGGGGTGGTGGAGGGGCGCGCGGTCTCGCGCGCGCGTACGGGCCCGATCCGCTCCCGCGACGTCAACCGCGCCGTCTTCGTCCCCCTGGCCGCTCTGGACCGTGGCAGCGGACGCGCGGACGGGGTCGACGAGATCGTGCTGCGCATCGACGACAGCGAGCGGGTGGGCGCGTCGGCGGAGGTCGCGCGGCGCGTCGTCGAGCGCACGACCGGAGGGGCCCCCATCGACGTGATCGTGCCCCGCGAGATCCTGCGCCAGAAGGAGCGGACGCAGCGCATCTTCAACGTCGTGACCGGCGCCATCGCCGCCATCAGCCTGCTCGTGGGCGGCATCGGGATCATGAACATCATGCTGGCCAGCGTGGCCGAGCGCACGCGCGAGGTCGGCATCCGCCGCGCGG
The DNA here is from genome assembly GCA_003222295.1 of Acidobacteriota bacterium. Lineage (GTDB taxonomy): Bacteria > Acidobacteriota > Vicinamibacteria > Fen-336 > Fen-336 > AA29. Next base: position 16,171 of record QHVP01000364.1, read on the forward strand.
TGGGCGCGGCCCGGCGCGACATCGCGGCCCAGTTCCTGGTGGAGAGCTCGCTGCTGACGTCGGCCGGCGGCGTGATCGGCGCGGTGCTGGGCGTCGCGGGCTCGATGGCGATCCAGGCCCTGGCCGGCTGGCCGACCGCGCTCTCGCCCGGGATGCTGCTGGCGGGTCTGGTCGTCGCGCTGGCCGTCGGGATCGGGTTCGGGTTCTATCCCGCCTGGCATGCCGCGCATCTGGAACCGATGGAGGCCTTGCGGTCGGAATAACCTGTGCGATCATGCGCCCTTCTTCAGCGAGGCTAACCGTGAAACGACTGTTGCTCCTGTCCTGCCTGCTCGTCGCCGCCACCGCTCCCGCTTCAGAGAGGATGACCGTGAAACGACTGATGCTCCTGCCCTGCCTGCTCGTCGCCGTGACCGCGGACGCGAAGCCGAAGCCGGCGAAGACGCCGCCGCCGCCGTTCACGGTCGTGGAAGCCACCATCCCGGAGATGCAGAAGGCATTGGCGGAGGGACGCGTCACCTCGCGGGAGCTCGTCCGTCAGTGCCTCGTGCGCATCGGAACTTACGAGGACAAGCTCAACGCCGCCATCACCGTGAACCCGAAGGCGCTCGAGGAGGCGGACGCGCTCGACCGAGAGCGCGCGCAGAAGAAGCTCCGCGGGCCGCTCCACGGCATCCCGATCGCGCTCAAGGACAACATCCACACCACCAACATGCCCACCACCGGCGGAGCGCTTGCGTTCGACGGCTACGTCCCGCCCTACGAGGCGACGGTCACGAAGAACCTGCGCGACGCGGGCGCGATCATCATCGCCAAGACGGGCATGACCGAGCTCGCGAACTGGGTGGCGGGCGCGCCCTACCCGATGCCGGCGAACTACAACGGGCTGCATGGATACGGCTTCAATCCCTACGACCCGCGCCGCGATCCGCGTGAGGGGACCTTCGACGGCCGGCCCGCCCTGGCCACGGGCGGATCCAGCTCCGGCGTGGGCACCGCCGCGAGCTTCTGGGCCGCCAACGTCGGCACGGAGACGAGCGGCTCCATCCTCAGCCCCGCGAACCAGAACATGCTGGCCGCGGTGAAGCCGACCGTCGGCCGCGTCAGCCGCTACGGCATCATCCCCATCACGGCCGACCAGGACACGGCGGGGCCGCTGGCCCGGACGGTCGCCGACGCCGCCATCCTCCTCGGCGCGCTGGAGGGGGCGGCCCCGGATCCCAACGATGCGGCCACCAAGGCCTGCGCTCCCCCGCCCGGGCGGGACTACACGAAGCTGCCGAAGGCGGACGCGCTCAAGGGCGCGCGCATCGGCATCCCCCGCGCCTTCTACTACGACAAGATCACCGCGCCCGGAACCACCGAGCCGCGCGGCGGCTTGACGCCCGAGGCGGCCAAGGTG
>QHVP01000364.1:17680-20376 GCA_003222295.1 Acidobacteriota bacterium
TCCATCGTCTTCAAGTACGGGATGAAGCGCGACTTCAACAAGTGGCTGGAGAGCCTGGGCCCCTCCGCGCCGGTCAAGACCCTGACCGACCTGCGCGTCTGGAACATCACGCACCAGCGCGCGGGCGCGATCAAGTACGGCGAGAGCAACCTCGACGTCTCCGACGAGATGGACCTCAAGGCGGACAAGCAGCGCTACGAGGAAGACCGCGCGAAGGACATCGCGCTCAGCGCGACCCACGGCATCGACGAGGTGATGAAGGCGCAGAGCCTCGACGCGCTGCTCTTCCCGGGCGGGTCGGGGGCGGGCATCGCGGCCAAGCCGGGCTATCCGACGGTGATCGTGCCCTTCGGCACCGTCCCCAACGCGCCCGCCAGCCCCGCCCCGCCCTTCCCGGAGGGCTTCAACGCGAAGCCGGCGCCCCTCGGCGTGAGCTTCACGGGGATGGCCTGCAGCGAGCCGCGCCTGCTCGCCTTGGGCTACGCGTTCGAGCAGGCCACGAAGCGGCGGGTGCCTCCGCCGTCCGTGCCCTAGCCGGGGCGGAAAGAGCCCATATTGGCGTCAAGCTCGCGCCCTCCGCGTGAACACGGAGGATGAGTATCTTCCTCCAGGCTTTGACTGTACTCAGTATGAGTACGATGTTCGGGGGCCGCGGGCGCAACCGGTTGGGGACACGCCCGCGATGACCGCCCTCAGAAGGACACCCTTCGTACTCGTTTCGAGTACAGTCATCGAGCTCGGGGGAGACATCTCCCCGAGACCGAGCGAGTCCGGGCGAGGAGACCGGCCAGGCCCGCTAACCGCGGAACCCTTTCGCGGCTTCGACCGCGGCCGCGATCTGGCGCGCGTTCGGATCCACGCACGCGCGGCGCTCGCAGAGGAAGTCGAGCGCGTCCTCGGGTCCGCGCTCCGCGTACTCACCGGCGAGCAGATAGGCGAGGACCAGCGTGGAGGACCGGCCCACGCCCGCCATGCAGTGCACGAAGGCGGGCATCTTCGCCTGCTCGCACTGGCGCAGGAAGGCGATGCCCATGCGCAGGTGCATCGGGCTCGGCGGCTCGTGGTCGACGGTGGGGAGCCACAGGAAGGCCTCGAACGTCCAGGGGTCGGCCCCCTCCTGCTTCATGTCCACGCAGGCGCGGACGCCCTCCGCCTTCAGGCGGTGGTAATCGTCCAGGCTCGCGATGCGCGAGCCGAGGTAGACAAGGTCGGTGATCCGGTCGAAGGAGACCTTGCGCTCAGGGAACCGGATCATGGAACCGCTCGCTCAGGTCGACCAGGGTCTTGAGGCCAAAACCCAAGGCACCCGCTTCGTAGTACTTCCAGTCCTTCTCCTTGAACATCGGCCCCGCGATGTCCAGGTGGGCCCAGGCCACGCCCTTGGTTGTTGATGTCGGCGTAGGGGGTCTTGAGCGCGTCGCGGTACTCCTCGACCAGCGGCAGCTCCCAGAAGGCCTCGCCGTGGTTCTCGCCGGAGCGGATGACGCGGCGGATCAGCTCGCGGTCGGTGCCGAGCACGCCCGCGACCGAAGGCCCGAGCGCGCGCAGGCAGGCGCCGGTCAGGGTCGCGATGTCCACGACGTGGGTCGCCCCCTCCTCGCCCGCGCGGTGCAGCCCGTCCGTGAGCACGAGGCGTCCCTCCGCGTCCGTGTTGTCAACCACGATGGACTTGCCGTTCTTGGCCGTGAAGATGTCCCCGGGCCGCTGCGCGTTGGCATCGGGGAAGTTCTCCGCGCAGCACAGGATCCCCACCACCTTCACGTCCGGGGCCAGGCGGCCCAGCGCGCGCATCGCGTACAGCACCGCGGCCGCGCCCGCCATGTCGCCCTTCATCTCCCACATGTGGTCGCCGGGCTTGAGGCTGATGCCGCCGGTGTCGAAGGTGATCCCCTTGCCGACGAGGGCCAGCGTCTCCTTCGACGCCTTGCGCGGCACGTGGCGGAGGATGACCATGCGCGGGGGGTGCGCGCTGCCCGAGCCCACGCGCAGGCAGCCCAGGTAATCGCGCGCCTTCAGGCCGGCCGGATCCAGGATCTCGATCTCGAGGCCGACTTCCTTGGCCACCTCCGCCGCGCGGTCCGCGATGTACTCGGGCGTGCAGACGTTGCCCGGCTCGTTGATGAGGTCGCGCGCGCGGTTCACGTTCTCGCTCACCCAGGCGTAGCGGGCCTTCCGGGCCTCCGCGTCCGCGCTGTGATCGGGATGGACGAGGATCGTGACCTGGGCGTCCTTCTGGAGGAACTCGTCCTTGTCCTGCTTGTAGCGGTCGAAGGTGTAGGCCCCCACGATCGCGCCCTCCGCGACCTTGCCCACGAGGGGCGCCGCCGCCGCGCTGTTCATCACGATGCCGACCCGCGCATGGCGGGTGTCGCGGGCCAGGCGCAGCGCCCGCGCGGTGAACGTCTTCACGTTCTCCCAGAGGTTCCAGCTCTTGAGGCCGGGACTCCAGTAGGCCACGAGCGCGGCGGCGGGGGAACCCTCGGGCAGGGTGGCGAAGTACTCGCGCTTGAGCGTCTTCTCGCGGTACTGCGCGGTCGCGCGCTGCACGTGGGAACGGATGGCCGGATCGTCGACCTCGTGCAGGACCTGCTCGTCGTCGAGGACGAAGACGAGCAGATCGACGGCGGCCTGGGACACCGGGGTGAAGGCGAGCTTGATGTTCATCGAGAGTCCCTCGGGAGCGCGGCCGGGAGGGG
>QHVP01000367.1:0-9732 GCA_003222295.1 Acidobacteriota bacterium
AACGTCTTTGCCGGCCGCAACGCGCAGGGGAAGACGAGCCTGCTCGAAGGAGTGGCCCTCCTCGCGCGGGGAAGGTCGTTTCGAACGGATGAGGTGCGTACCTTGATCCGTCGTGGCACTTCCGGGCTGCGCGCGCGGGGCACCGCGCGCCACGAGGGGCACGCGACCGAGCTCGAGGTCGAGCTCACCTCCCAGGGGCGCCGCCTGCGCGTCGACGGACGGGAAGTTCCGCCACGCGCCTACCACGGACGCCTGGAAGTCATCGTGTACTCGACGGAGCGCCTGAAGGTGATCCGGGGACCGATGCGCGAGCGCCGGCAGTACGTCGATCGGGCCGCGGCCGCCCTGTGGCCGGCCTATCGACAGGCCCTGCGCGATTACGAGCGGGTGGTCCAGCAGCGCAACGCGCTCCTCGAGACGGGCGGGTCCGGGCTCGACGCCTGGGACGAGAGGCTCGTCGCGCTGGGCGGCACGCTTCGTCACCGCCGCGGCGCCTACGTGGCGCGCCTGCGCGCCGGGCTTGCGCGCGTCTTCCGCCCCGAAGGGGAGGTCTACGAGATCACGGTGGAGCCGGAGGCCGCCCCCGAGGGCGAGGCGGGCGAGCAACGGCGCCTCGCGGAGGAGCTGGCCGCGCGGGCAAGGGACGAGCGCCGCGCCCGGCGCACGCTGGTGGGTCCGCATCGGGATCCCGTCGCGCTCACCGTCGACGGCGCCGATGCGGGCGAGCAGGCCTCCGCGGGCCAGTGCCGCAGCTTGCTCCTGGCCCTGAGCCTGGCCACGCTCGAGGTCTACGAGACGGAGCAGGGCTCGCCCGCGGTGGCCCTTCTGGATGATCTCGATTCCGAGCTGGACGAGGAGCGGGCGGCCGCAGTGTGCGTCGAGGTGGCGCGTCGGGGCCAGGCCCTGGTCACCTCCGCGCATCGCGGATGGGCGGACCGGCTGCGCGACGTGGGGCGCGTGTTTGCCGTAGAGCAAGGAGAGGTGCGCGCGGCGTGAACGAGAACTCCAAGACGGCGGAGGCAGAGCCGCAGGGCGACTACGGCGCGGAGGCGATCCGCATCCTCGAGGGGCTGGAGGCCGTCCGTGTCCGCCCCGCGATGTACATCGGGTCCACCGGGGAGTCGGGACTCCACCACCTCGTCTACGAGGTGGTCGACAACTCGGTCGACGAGGCCCTGGCCGGCTATTGCTCGGAGATCAACGTCACCATCCACATCGACAACTCGGTGACCGTGGTCGACAACGGGCGCGGCATCCCCGTGGCCGAGCACCCGGACGTGCCCGGCATGTCGGCGGCGGAGGTCGTGCTGACCAAGCTGCACGCCGGGGGCAAGTTCGACCACAAGTCCTACAAGGTCTCGGGCGGCCTGCACGGCGTGGGCGTCTCCGTCGTCAATGCGCTCTCCGAGAACCTCGAGGTGGAGATCTGGCGCGACCACAAGGTCTACCGTCAGACCTACCACCGCGGCGCGCCGGCCGGCCCCCTGGAGAACACTGGGGTCACCGATCGCCGCGGGACCAAGGTCACGTTCAAGCCCGACGCGCAGATCTTCGAGACCACCACCTTCAGCTTCGAGACCCTCTCGCAGCGCCTGCGCGAGCTGAGCTTCCTGAACCGCGGCATCCTCATCACCCTCGACGACGAGCGCGACGAGAAGAAGAAGCACCGCTTCCAGTACCAGGGCGGCATCGCATCGTTCGTGGAGCACTTGAACCGCAACAAGGAGACCCTCGGGCCCGTGATCATGATCGAGGGCCAGAGGGAAGGCGTGGTCGTCGAGCTCGCGCTCCAATGGAACGACGCCTACGCGGAGAACATCTACAGCTTCGCGAACAACATCAACACCCACGACGGCGGCACTCACCTCGTGGGGTTCAAGAGCGCGCTCACGCGAACGGTGAACGCCTTCGGCACCGCCTCCGGGCTGACCAAGGACCTGCAGGAGCCGCTGCAGGGCGAGGACGCGCGCGAGGGCCTCACCGCCGTCATCTCGGTCAAGGTTCCCAACCCCCAGTTCGAGGGGCAGACCAAGGGCAAGCTCGGCAACTCCGAGGTGAAGGGCATCGTCGAGAGCCTCCTGAACGACAAGCTCGGCGCCTATCTCGAGCAGAACCCGCCCGTGGCCAAGCGCATCGTCTTCAAGATCCTGGAAGCGGCGCGGGCGCGGGAGGCGGCGCGCAAGGCGCGCGACCTCACGCGGAGGAAGGGCGCCCTGGACGGGGCCGGCCTGCCCGGCAAGCTCGCGGAATGCCAGGAGCGCGACCCCGAGAAGTCGGAGATGTTCCTCGTGGAGGGCGACAGCGCGGGCGGCTCGGCCAAGCAGGGCCGGGACCGCAAGTTCCAGGCCATCCTTCCCCTGCGCGGCAAGATCCTCAACGTCGAGAAGGCGCGGCTGGACAGGACGCTCGCCTCGGAGGAGATCCGCAATATCATCACCGCCCTGGGCACGGGCGTGGGCGCGGACGACTTCGACGTCACCAGGCTCCGCTACCACCGCATCATCATCATGTGCGACGCGGACGTGGACGGCTCCCACATCCGCACCCTGCTCCTGACCTTCTTCTATCGGCAGATGAAGGAGCTCATCGAGCGCGGGCATCTCTACATCGCCCAGCCCCCGCTCTACAAGGCCAAGCACGGCAAGAGCGAACGCTACCTCAAGGACGAGCATGCCCTCGACGCGTTCCTGATGGAACGCGCGGTGGAGGGCCGCAAGGTGCGCCTCCCCGACGGCCGCGAGATCGAGGGGTCGCGGCTGGTGCGCCTACTGGAGAGGCTCGTCTCCTACGGCAAGCTCATGGCCCACATCGAACGGCGCGGCATTCCGGGCCGCCTGGCGGAGCTGCTGCTGAAGGGCGAGGTCAAGGACGTGGAGGTCTTCACGAACAAGGAGCGGCTCCTGGAGCTGATCGGTCCCCTGCGCGCGGCGGGCGCCGACGTGGTGCTGGAGAAGGACGAGGAGCACGGCGTGTTCGAGGTCGTGCTCCAGCACGAGCTCAACGGACAGGTGCGGGAGGTCCGCCTGGACGACGACTTCGTCAGCTCTCCCGAATACAAGGCCCTGTATTCCACGTACGAGGAGTTCCGCGACCTGGACCGGCCGCCCCTGATCGTGGTCGACGGCGGGGAGAGAGTCGTCCACAGCCGGGAGGAGCTGCTCCAGCACTTCACCGCCGAGGGCAAGAAGGGCCTCCACATCCAGCGCTACAAGGGCCTCGGCGAGATGAACGCCGAGCAGCTCTGGGAATCCACCATGGATCCCGCCAAGCGCACCCTCCTGCAGGTGCGCCTGGAAGACGATGAAGTCGCAGAGAACATCTTCACCACCCTCATGGGCGACGCCGTGGAGCCGCGCCGCCTGTTCATCGAGGAGAACGCACTCAACGTCCGCAACCTCGACATCTAATGGCTGATCAGACCCCGCCCTCCGACCCCATCGCCGCCTTCAAGATCCCGAGCAACATCGCCGACGAGATGCGGCAGTCCTACATGGACTACGCCATGTCGGTGATCATCGGCCGCGCCCTGCCCGACGTGCGCGACGGCCTCAAGCCGGCGAACCGGCGCGTGCTCTTCGGCATGTCGGAGATGGGGCTCCAGCCCGGCCGGCCCTACAAGAAGAGCGCGCGCGTGGCCGGCGACGTGATGGGCAAGTACCACCCGCACGGCGAGGGCGCCATCTACGACACCCTCGTGCGCATGGCCCAGACCTGGAACATGCGCGTGCCGCTGGTGGACGGTCAGGGAAACTTCGGCTCCGTGGACGGCGACCCGCCCGCGGCCATGCGCTACACCGAGGTCCGCCTCACGCGCATGGGCGCGGCCATGATGACGGACCTGGACAAGGAGATGGTCGACTTCGCGCCGACCTACGACAACGAGTCCACACAACCTGGGCGAGGTGGTCGAGGCCCTGCTCTTCCTCATCGAGAGCCCCGACCTCACGCCGGACGAACGGCTGGAAGGCGTGATGGAGCGCATCCCCGGCCCGGACTTCCCCACCGCCGGCCTCATCTGCGGTCGGGCCGGAATCCGCCAGGCCTATCGCACCGGCCGCGGGGGAGTGGTGATGCGGGCCCGCGCCGAGATCGAGACGCGCCGCGGCGACAAGGAATCCATCGTCATCAGCGAGATCCCCTACCAGGTCAACAAGGCGCGCCTCATCGAGCGCATCGCCGAGCTGGCCCGCGACAAGAAGATCGAGGGCGTCGCGGACGTCCGCGACGAGAGCGACCGCCAGGGCATGCGCATCGTGGTCGACGTCCGCAAGGGCGAGAACAGCCAGGTCATCCTCAACAACCTCTACAAGCACACGCCCATGCAGGAGACCTTCGGGATCATCATGCTGGCCATCGTCGACCAGCGCCCGCGGGTCCTGAACCTGCTGGAGGCGTCCCAGCTCTTCCTGGACTTCCGGCGCGAGGTGGTGCGCCGGCGCACGGCCTACGAGCTGCGCAAGGCGGAGGCGCGCGCGCACATCCTGGAGGGCTACGTCATCGCCCTCGACCATCTCGACGCCGTGATCACGCTCATCCGGGAGGCCAAGACCCCTTCGGAGGCCAGGACCGGCCTGATCGCGCGTTTCGGGATGACGGAGATCCAGGCGGACGAGGTGCTCAAGCTCCAGCTGCAGCGGCTGACCGGCCTGGAGCGCCAGAAGATCGTGGACGAGCTCAAGGAGATCCGCATCCTCATCGCCGACCTGCGGGACATCCTGGCCAACCCCAAGCGGTTGGACGGGATCGTCGCGGACGAGCTCAAGAAGATCCGCGACGAGCACGGCGACCCGCGGCGCACCGAGATCCAGGACGCGGTCGAGGACCTCTCCGACGAGGACCTCATCGCCGAGGAAGACGTGGTCATCTCGATCACGCACACCGGGTACATCAAGCGCACGTCGATCTCGACCTACCGCAGCCAGAAGCGGGGCGGCCGCGGCCGCATGGGCATGCGCACCAAGGCTGGCTCAAGGTCCACGAGATCCCGGAGGTGGGCCCCCAGGGCCGCGGCAAGGCGGTCGTCAACCTCGTGCACCTGAGCGGCCAGGAGAAGATCGCGGCCTTCGTCTCCGTCAAGTCCTTCGACCCGGGCCGCTACGTCCTGCTGGCCACCCGCAAGGGGATCGTCAAGAAGACGGAGATCGCCGCCTTCGCCAACCCGCGCCAGGCCGGGATCATCGCGCTCGGCGTGGAGGACGACGACGCCCTGATCGAGGCCGTGCTCACTTCCGGCACGGACGAGATCCTGCTTGGAACACGCGAGGGCATGGCCATCCACTTCGTGGAGGAGGACGTCCGCCCGATGGGCCGCACGGCTTACGGAGTGAAAGGCATCGAGCTCGACACCGGCGACGAGGTGGTGGGGCTCGAGGTGGTCAGCCCGGGCGGCACCGTGCTCACGCTGACCGGCAACGGCTACGGCAAGCGCACGGCCATCGAGGAGTACCGGCTGCAGAGCCGCGGCGGCAAGGGGACCATCGACATCAAGACCACGGGCCGCAACGGGCCGGTGGTGGGCGTGAAATTCCTGCGCAGCGACGAGCAGGTGATGCTCATCACCGAAAAAGGTATGATCATCCGCCTGAACACGGCAGACATCTCAACCATCGGCCGCAACACGCAGGGCGTGCGGTTGATCCAGCTCGAGGAGGGCGACCACCTCGTCTCGGTGGCGCGCCTGGCCGAGCGGGAAGAGGGTGACGAGGGCGGCCCACCGCGGCCCGATGTTCCGCCCGAGGGCAAGGAGGAGGCATGATCAAGCGGGGACGCGTGGCGCTGGCGGCGGTCCTGGCCCTGGCCGGGGTGGCCTGCGGGCATCCCGAGAAGAGCGTGGTCGATCAGTATTTCAACGCCGTGAACGCCAAGGACACGCAGACCCTTTCCAGCTTCGCCGCCGTCACCTTCGACAAGAAGGTGGACCGGTGGGCGATCAAGAAGACGATCTCCGAGGACAAGAAGCCGGCGCCGCTCCCTGACCTCGTGCAGAAGGCCAAGGACGCCGATGCCGCCGTCGCCATCAACAAGAAGGCGGCCAGCGCCTGGTCGCTCGACCGGTTCAAAGAGATCGAGGCCGTGCGCGAGGCGCGCAAGAACAACAAGCCCGTCCCGCCCAAGCTGGCCGAGGTGGCCACCAAGTGGGACGACTTCAACACCAAGGACCGCGACGGCAAGAAGACGGTGGCCGTGAGCAAGGACGCGGTGGAGAAGGAGAAGCGCTCGATGGCGCGCTCGATCGGGGACGTCGAGGACGTGGAGAGCCTGAAGGGCGACGTCAACGAGAAGCAGATCGAGGTGGACCTCACCATCGGCGGCCAGCAGCAGCCCTACGTGATGACGCTGCGCAAGTACGACGTCAAGCGCGACAACGGCCAGACCGTACGCGGCCGCTGGGTGATCCAGAACCTGCAGCCGATGTCGTAGGTTTCGGCATCGTTCGATTCTCGAAGGATTCGTCCGGGATTCGAACGCCAGGGCTGGCCGCCGCCGGCTCGAAACACGATCCCTTCGACGCCGCGGCCCCGTCTCCACCGTGGCATCGCAGTTGCCAGGGCGTTCTCTCACTCCCCGCCTTAGCGGCGGGCTGGAGGGCCGACATGCTCTGGCGAGGCCACCGAATCAAGGGCGCGGGACTAGGGGTCGCCGTCCTGGCTTTCGCCAGCGGCTGCGAACCGCGCGGCTGGGGGCAGCCGCAATTGCTCACCACCGTCGAATCTGGAGGGACGGGCAGCGTCAGGCTCGTCATCGACGACCTGGGCAACGCCGTCGCGGTTTGGGAAGAGGTCCGCGACAACGGCAAAGAAACGACCATCCGCGCGCGTCGCTTCCGCGTCGATCGAGGCTGGTTGGCGCCGGAGACCGTGGGCCGCGTATGCGCGGGTTGTGACGTGCCCCGGCTTGGCGGCGACGCCGCCGGCGACGCGCTCGCGGTCTGGAACGCGATCGAGTCCGGCTCCGAGCACCTGGTGTTCAGCCTCTCCCTTGCGGGCTCGGGCTGGTCCGTCCCGGAGGCCGTTCCGGGACTCGCTCCGTCGGTCGCCTACGATCTGGCCATGGCGGCGGATGGACATGCGCTTCTCGTCACGTTGGGCGCGGCCCGCGCCGACGCGCTGCAGGCAGTCTTCGTCCAGGATTTCGCGAGGAACAGGGGATGGGACCGGCCGCAGCCTCTGGCCACCATTCTTCCCGGACGCATGGGCAGCGTTCCGACCGTATCGCTGAACGACAGCGGTCAAGCGGTCGTCGTCTGGGCAGAGGCTCGTCCCGAAGGCCGCAGGCCGATGGGATTCCTGCGCGCGACCCGGTTCGCTCCCGGGATCGGATGGACGGAAGCGGAGGAGATCAACGGTCCGTCGTTCTTTTTCGAGGCGGCCCAACCCGGAATCGACAGCCTTGGGAACGTCTTCGTCGTCGGATCCGAAGTGGGCCCGCCGGACAGCGTCGTCATGTCCCGACGGTCCCCGCCGGGTGCGCCGTGGGAGCCGGCCGAAGTACTCGAACCGTCCACGGACGGGCGTCCCGGCCTGAGTGTCGGGCCGGAGGGCCAGGCCCTCGTCTCGCTGCCGGCGCGCGACCACCGTCTCTGGATCAAACTCTTCCGGCCCGGAACGGGTTGGCAGGTCTCACGGCCGATGAGCGCCGGGTTCCTCGAGGGGTTCGACGGCCACGTGGGGCCCGCGGGCGTCGCCGCGGTCGTCTGGACGGCCCGCGAAGGATCGCACCGGCTCTGGGCGCGGCGGTACGAGCCGACGAAGGGATGGACGCCGACAGGTCATCCGGTTGATCGCGACGACCCTCCAAGGCTTCCGTGCCCGCCGGACCAGCTCGACCTCCATGAATTCCCGGCGGAGCGGATCCGCGTCGATCGGCTCGGAAACGCGATCGCGATCTGGGCGGAAAAGGACTGTGACGCCTCCACCGTGTGGGCCAATCGCTTCCAAGCGGCGGACCCCTGAAGCGAGACTAGAGCAGTTCGAGACCGGCGAAGCGGGCCACCAGGCGCTTGGCGCCGATCCCCAGGAACGAGACGGTCAGCTTGAGGTCGTCGCCCGCGCCTTCGCGGCGCACCACGGTGCCCACCCCGAACAAGGGATGGCGGACGCGGGCGCCCGGACGGATCTCTCCGAGACCCGGGACCGCGGCGGGAACCACGACATCGGGGGTCCGCCACGGTTGCGGTGCCCCGGACGGACGTCGTGGAGGGGCCCAGCTGGGCGCGATCCGGCTCTCGCCCGTGACCTCCAGGCGCGCGCGAGGGATCTCGCCGAGAAATCGGCTCGGCTCGCTGACGCGGCGCTGCCCGAAGACCTGGCGGCTCGAGGCCCAGCTGAGGTGCAAGCGCTCCATGGCCCGCGTCATCCCGACGTACAGCAGCCGGCGCTCCTCCTCGAGCGCGGCCGGCTTGCTGAGGCTGCGCGTGTGCGGCGAGAGCCCTTCTTCGAGCCCGACCAGGAACACCGACTCGAACTCCAGCCCCTTCGCGGAATGCAGCGTCATCAGCGTCACCGGCGCATCGTCCCGGATCTGGTCGGTGTCGCTCAGGAGCGACACCTGGTCGAGGAACCCGGCCAGGGTGGGCGCCTCGTCGCGGGCCTCGTAATCCGCGGCGGCGGAGAGCAGCTCGGCCAGGTTCTCCAGCCGGTCCTGGCTCTCCTGGGTGTCCTCCTGGGCCAGCGCCGCGGAGTAGCCCGTCAGCTCGAGGATGCGGCTCAGCAGGTCCTTGATCGACAGGCCCTCCGCCTCGCCGCGCAGCCGCTCGATCATGTCCCGGAAGCGCCGCAGGGGTTGGGTCGCGCGCGCGGGCAGGAGAGCTTCGTCCTCCACCGCCGCCAGCGCCTCCCAGGTCGGGATCCCGCGCTCCGCCGCCGCGCGCTCCACCTCCTCCACGGTGCGCGCGCCGATCCCGCGCGGGGGCACGTTGAGGATCCGGCGCAGGGCGATGGGATCGGCGGGATTGCGCAGCACGCGCAGGTAGGCGAGCAGGTCCTTCACTTCCTTGCGCTCGTAGAACCCGACGCCGCCCACCACGATGTAGGGAAGGCCCTGGCGCATGAGCGCTTCTTCCAGGAGACGGCTCTGCGCGTTCATGCGGAAGAGCACGGCCGCCCGTCCCTTGGTGCGCAGGCCGCTAATGCGCCCGACCACCCACTGCGCCTCCTGGTACTCGTCGCCCGCCTGATGCAGGCGCACGGCCTCGCCCGCCGCTTTCACCGCGCGCAGCGTCTTGCCCTTGCGCTTCTCGTTGTGAGCCACGAGGGCGGAGGCGGAGTCGAGGATGCCCTGGGTGGAGCGGTAGTTCTCCTCCAAGCGCAGCACGCGCGCGCCCGGGAAGTCGGCTTCGAAGTCCAGGATGTTCTGGATGTCGGCGCCGCGCCAGGAATAGATCGACTGGTCCTCGTCACCGACGACGGTGACGTTGCCCCTCGGTCCCACCAGGTGGCGGATCAGCTCGTACTGTGTACGGTTGGTGTCCTGGTACTCGTCCACCAGCACGTACTGGAACCGGCGCCGGTAGGTCTCGCGGACCTGCTCGTTGCCGGCCAGCATCGAGGCCGTGCGCAGCAGGAGGTCGTCGAAGTCGAGCGCGTTGGCGGCGCGCAGGATGGCGTGGTAACGCTCGGCCACCTGCGAGAGTATCTGGGCGGCCTCGGAGTCGCTCTCCGCCTCCTCCGGATCGCGTCCCGAGTTCTTCCGCGCGGAGATGCGGGACAGCAGCCTTCGCGGCGGGTTGACCTT